>JAQUPL010000003.1 GCA_028716565.1 Candidatus Omnitrophota bacterium | reverse complement strand
CTTTTGGCGGCGGATTAAGAGTCGCCTCGATTATCTCGCTGGAATTCAACCCGTTGCGTATCTCCGGATGTATGTTTATAGTATATGTTTCCCCGTTAGTAAATTCCAATTTATATTTCGGGTATACAACGGGCATTTCGGGGAGGAAGTGCAGGACCGCATACAATACGATAGCCAGCCCTATGATTATCAGTCCCTCTTTCGCTAAGATCTTATTGATATTCATTTCCTGTCACTCCCTCCCCGGTTATTTCATTCCGTTATCGCAAAATCCGCATGCACGACCGCGAAGACCTTCTTCTCGAGCGATGAGGTGTCGTTGCTGCCCCAGTCCGAGACCTCGGTCGAATTGACCGGCGTTATCTGGAAGACGCCCATATCGGCCGAGCGTATCCTGCCGACCCTGTTGCCGGACGCCGAGGCGATCTGTTCGGCCCGTTTCTTCGCGTCCGCCGAGGCCGCGCCGAGCATCTCGAGCTTCAGCTCGGCCAGCTTGGTGTAAAAATACTGCGGCGGGTGCGAAACGAACCGTATGTCCTGCTCGATCAAGCCCGTCGATTCGCGCGACACGGCGGTTATCTTGGCGACGTCGGCCGAGCGCACTTCTATCCCCTGGCTGAGGTTATAGGCCTCGATCTCGTTGGTGGCGATGCCCTTCTCGTTCTTCTTGTAGATGACCGCCGTCTCCACCTGCGAAACGATCATCTCGCCCTCGGTTATCCCTTTGGACGCGAGGTAGGCCCTGACCTTGGCCGTGTCTTCTTTTAACCTGGCGAACGCGGCCTTCATCTGCGGGTCCCGCGCCGAGAACTCGGCCGTCCAGACCGCGTAATCCGATGTTATCCTCTTCTCGGCGGAGCCGGTGACGTTTATCACCTCTGCCGAGGCCTTCTTGAACTTCACCATCCCATTCGTCAATATCACCGCTGAGCCTACCGATGCTGCCAAAAAACACACTCCAAAAATGACATACTTACCCATCTGCTTATCTCCCCGTTAAGCAAAATTTATCTTTACCGCTTGCCCGGCATCATTGTTCGATCTCCGTCACCTCCTTCATGCTATGCCGGCGCAAACAAAATCACGCAAACTTATATATTAAGCTCATGAGATTATTCTCTTGCTGAAATCTTTTAATTGTTTACAAAAATATTCATTTAAATTTTCTACGCTTGCGCTTCTAGAATTTCGCATTAGCAAAAAGGCTCCGACTTTTAATTCCTTCCCTGGAGGTAAAGTACCCAAATAAAATCTCGCTTTATCTTCAAATTTCTCTTTGGCATCAATTGAGCTATGAGTGATATGATTTCTAATTGTTTTTATATCCTGCAGCATTTGAATATACAAATCGATATTTGTTTTAAACGGTTCACCATTTTTAAAACAATATTCTGCGCGCCTTTTTATCTTATCTGGAGTAGACCAATCAGTATAACTTGTAAAATCCTGTAAAGTAATTTTTCTTGCATGTTCTTCATCCTTTGGCGAAACATACCGTTTTGGTTTATAGCCTCGAGATGTTTCTCCGCCCATCATGTATCTTATAAAAGCCTGCTCCATAAATATTTCATAGGCTATAAATATATTTAAAAAAGAAAACTCGGCTATTAACTGAACTTCTTTGGATGAAAGCTTAGGTCCTCTTTTAGGCTGATAAGCATCTTTTACCTCATCAACCAGCCTTACCAATTTTAAAGAATAGTCGATTTCTCTGTGAAAATGATCTAAGATTGGTTTGAGTTTTTTCGATGGCATGTTCTAAACTCTAGCTACTAGCTTGTCCATAATATAATTATGCCTAATTGTTCTTGCTTTAATATCTGTAGTACCTCTTCTTGTGGCCTCAAAAAACTTATTCGCCTCAGGGGGTATTTGTTCTAATCCCCATAATGCATCTATTTCATCTAAGACGCTTTTTATTTTCGGCAATTTTGAATCCTCATACTTAAGTTTTCGATATTTTGATTTGGGTATTTTATAAAAAATATCATAGAGCGCCAAAAATAAGGAATAATACATCTGCACTCTAGCAAAGTTTGAGTTAGCTAGGGAATTTTTATATATGGCACCTATTAGATCGACTGTCTGACTGAAACGTGACATTATTAGATCTTTGTTAGGAACTTTATTGTCATATTTTTTGTAGTAATTCTCGATAACTTTTCTTGATTGAATGCCTTCTAGTATTGCTATCAATAATTCGGATGTCAGTTGAGCTTCTTCCATGCGAGATACTTGCGCAAATGTGAGTATTTGATTTTCTGTATAAAAATTTACAAACTTAAAACCTAATTCATAAGTTAACTGCTTAAAATTACCAAAATATTTGGCATTTAGCTTTTCTTGAGGTCTTAATACTGCCGTATAAGTATTTAACCGGGCAAATATTTCCAGAACTTCTGAATCAGGAAGATTTATTAAAAGATCGGCTGATATTTCATATTTAAGAATTTCTGTTTGCATATTTAAAGGCAGTTGACTAAAGACTAGCCCGCCACATACCTTGTTATGCACCCTGGATACGGAAAATCCATCCTTAAGATAGTCCAGAATAGTTCCTAATCTTTGCTGTCCATCGACTACTTCTCTGATTGATTTCTGAGTTTTGGGGTCAATATTCTGTCTTATAAATAACTTTGGAATCGGTTTTCCTCTTAGAATAGTATCAATAAAAAATGATTTTGCATTTTGCGTCCAAACACGTCGTCTTTGAAATTTCGGGTTAAGGACTAATTGTCCTCTTTCATGCCACTCTCTAAAATCTTCTATATTATATGTTCTGGAATCAAAATTTTTCATATCAACCTCCAATGGTTATTGTTTTTGATAAATTAACTATTCCCTTTTTCTGGGGGGTGTCGTTTTGGGGTACTCTTCAACCTGTTCCTTTTTGATCTGTTCTTGTTGTTTATTTTAAAGCTTTGGAATAAGAGAGGAGTAATCAATGGCTTTCCTACCCTCATCCCATTTACATACTCGCATCATTTTCTCTTTCTTAATACCGTAGGCGAGGAGATCTTCTCTTTTTATAACTTTCAACAAATATTCAAGGCTCCCTAATCCTTTTGAAGATACCAGAAAAGATTCTACGGGATCAATAAGCTGGGTATAGCCCCAGAGTTGTCCTAAGTCAGTTAAGGTTAGAGGGTTATCTTTAACCTCGATAAAAACAAGTTTTGTTTCATTTGATTTTCTCAATACACCCACGATATCTACTCTAATAGACAACCCTATGGCATCCTTAACTTCTATACCGATAGTCTTTAGATAAGAATCCAAAGCTACCCGTGAAGTTTTGTGTGTAGTTGTAACAGAATATCTTTTATATTTATCTTCCAAATATTTCTTGCACCAAGCTTCAATGTCAGGATAAAGCAGTTCTTCTTTCTTACTCATTTTTTCTCCTTGGATAACCTAGCACTGAAGATAGCTCCTTCCAAGAATCAAAATGTCTACCTCTAATCTCCGAGGGTATTTTATCGCTATTTTCCATAGGATGAGCCATTTTGTGTCTTTCTGTTTCTTTTGTGTGCCAATAGTACTTATGATGAACTAACTCAATATGTCCCAACATTCCCTTAAATTTTTCTTTTTGGGCATTAGAATGACTACGGGCAATTTTAGCTTCTAAGCTTTTATCCCATTCTTCACGATTTTTGTTAGCCAGATGTTTTAAAGCTTCCATTTTATGAACAATTCTAAAACCTATTTTTTCAAATTCATCTGCAAATATTTTTATCTGATGTTCTTTAAACCAAGCGTTGTGTTGCCCCTTATTGTAATATTTGCATTTAGGATCTCTCATATTAGGGTGACCCCAATTTATATTATGTATCGCCACGCCAAGATCGGTGAGAATATTACCGATATCTGCAACCAAATACCAGTTTACCGGTATTTCGATATATGTTCTTTGATTAAAAGCCAAACCAAATGCAGCATTACTACTTCTAATGTGGGCGGTAACATCAGCCAGCCCTATCATAAATTCTCTTTTAATATCTAATGGAGAATACATTATCTCCTGTGGTATTCGAAATTCTTTACATGAGGTTAATCTTTCGAAGTATCTATTGATTTCTCTAACCATAAAATCTTCATTAGGTTTTGTGAATTTTATTATAGTTTTTGTGTCAATCTGGGTAGATATTATTCTTGTTCCGATAAGCGGTTCTATACTATTTCTTATGTCATCGAGGCTAGCTTTTACCGATAGGCGTGAATTCATACCTTCAGATTCCAAATTCTTATGTGGAATTTCAACAATTACACAGGTTTGGTTATTATCTCTTATAATAATACCCTTACCTGTTATCATTCCGAGCAAATATGCAAGTTCTGCGTTATCCATTATGGAATTAATAATCCTTTTTCAAATTGCATACGATACTTTAGAGGAATACGGCTTCTGATTCTGGCAACAACCTGCCCATCCGCTAATACAAATCCATGTTTTATTAATTTCCACAGTAAAGTATTATCGTTAATCCTAAATTCACGAGGTTCGCGGGGGCTCGAACTCCTAATCATGCCTATAATTAATTTGGGTACATTGCTTCTTTTTCCATCAAAATATATACGTAATTCTACTCCCCATTTATCCGCACCAACATGCAAAATATAATAATTACGATTATCTGGTGTGGGGGCTATCCCGGATTCTCGTTTATACTTCTGTTCGAATCTAGCTTGAGATTTTGGATGCATTTCTGCATCTAGCTTACAGTTTCTTTTTGGAGAAGCTAAATATCCTAGTACTTCATAAAATTCCTTCGACTTCATTTACTTTTCTCCTTTCCGAAATATTAATATATATTCATGCACTTTATTCACAATAAAAGAATAAGGATACCCCAACGGTCTCATGCTATTATATTCTTTTTGCCTGTCCCATATAATAATATCGTTAAGATTAAATCCGATTTCTTCCATTTTCTTGGTAATATCTTGATGAAAAGGATATAGTTTAGACTTCTTTCTTATATCCATAACTACCACTATGCAATATCGATTCGGCTTAGTAGCCACGTAGACTTCCTTAAATACATTTTGTAATAAATTTAAGAATTCTTCATAGCTTTCGATATTACCTAAATCATGCTTTGAATTACCGTAGTTTTGAATATCTTTCTTGTCTGCCGAACGCTTTCTATTCAAAATATCCCAATAGGGCGGTGAGGTAATGGTGATATCAATCGATTTTGGCTTCAAATGTTTCCCAATATTTAACGCTGAATCGCATATTATTTTATAATTTGCTTCTTCAAACATGCTTTTATAGGTTTCTTCAAGTCTCTTTTTTGCCATTTCACAATATTCTTTACTTAATTCAACTCCTATCCCCTTCATTTGCTTAATTTGAGCGGCAATTATAGTACTTCCGCTACCCATAAAAGGATCTAATACTAATTCATTGTTATTATTTGAAAATATTTCAATAAGCCTTTCTCCCATACTGATAGGGAACATGGCTGGATGTTTCAGCTTTCTCTCTTCAGTGTTTTTTTGAATATCCCTCCAAATGCTAAAAGAGTACTGAAGCCAGGTTTTCCCGGTTAATTTATTTAATCGTTCTGCCATTATCTTGCTACCTTTACAAAATAAAGTTTCTCTTTAACTGTGCGTCTATCTGTTTCATCCTGGTTAATGCTTCTATACCTTCTGTGTTCTTTCTCAATAATATTAACCTTTCCTCTTAAGGATAGCGTATCTATAATCTCTTCCTCACACATTAGCCCCTCATCGTTATAACTCAACAGCATATATTTCGTATCGGCATTTTCTATTAGATCTTTGAACGTTTCCTTCACTTTTTGCTTTTGGCAGTATAGTGACTTCTGGTTTTCATATGGACGCATGCCTGTTTTTCCATATATTTGAGGCTTTTTCTCTCCAAACCACCCCTCCGCTATTAATTCAAGTAAAAAATAATTTGGGGCATACTGTCTTTCATTGTATGGCGGATCCATATAAAGAATATCGCAAGATATTTTTCGCATTAACTCATTTGCGTTTGTTTTGAATACTTTATTTTTTCTTATGCTCGAGGGTATATTGGGCACTTTTAGCCTTAACGGTTTCAACGCCCTGCGATCCCAGCATTTCAGAAAGGCTGCATAATTGCCAGAAATATTTGCCACAAAAGGTATCGCCTCTAGCAAGGATGCTAAAAGAATATAGTTTTCGTCTTCTGATATAAGACTCTCATTCTTCCATCTATAAATTTCAGAACGAATCGCGTCTATTTTTTTCCCATTTTCATCAGAAAAATATTGTCGCTGATAAACGCTACCCTTCGAACCAGAAGGGCAATAATTTCTATATATAAATCCATTTATGGGATGTAGACTATTCAAATAATCAATTATTATTTCGATATTTTTTTCACAACCATTAATTCCCTTTACTTCATTTTTTAGGTCCTTGAACAAGGGGTATTGATTATTTTTTATATATGCCCTAGCAATTGCATATGAAAATTCAAGGATATCGTTCGCAACAACAGTATACCCCTTCTTCTTAAAATGCTGCGCAACAGTAGTGGTTCCGCTAAAAAGATCACAAAAAGTTGAGCCATGATTAATGCCAGTCTTTGCGACCCCCATTTCAATGAAATCCAAGAGCCTATTTTTACAGCCGTAATAGCGCATATTCCCCTTTATTTTAAAGATAAATAAAAAAACCTTCGCCCTTGTTGGCGAAGGTTTTAATTATTTTAACGTGGCAGTTCCCCCTTCGTAACATACCACAATGATTCAAATTTTTATCTACTTGATATAGATATACCACTTGCTCTCCTTCTTGTCAATAATAATCCTCTAGTATATAGACGACAAAAAGTTAAAATTTCTTTCAGAAATTTTCATACCTTACCCCAAAACTCCTCACATTTCATCGGCGTAGCCCGCGCATCCTTCGCATAAAAATACAGCGAGCGGTCGGAGGAGACGACGCGAAGGTTGCGGCGCTGGCGCGGCGGGATCTGGTCGATGTGTTTCTTTATGTAAGAATCGGCGTTCCGGGCCGCGACGATATGCAGTTTCGCCGTGCTCCTGTTCGGTATATCGAGATATTCATTCTTGCTGTCGAATACAAGGGTGATGGGGTCGGCGTGGGTCTCCTGGAACTTCTCCAGGATGGCGATCAGGTGCATTGCGCCGGCCAAGGCGTCGTCATGATCTATCCCTGAACCTTCGTGGCGAACCATGTTCCAGCCGTCGATGAGTATGGGCATATTATAAACCAAGAATTTTGGTGACAGCTACCTTAATTCACAATAAGTATATAGGGGAATTAAGGAGCAGTCACCAAAATTCACCTTTCTATCCCCAGCAGATATCGTAAAAATCGCATTTATTGTTGCCCTGGCCGCATTTGCCGGGTTTCTCGTCGATCTCCGGCAGTTTGGCGAAGTCGAGCTTCTTGATGCGGTGACGGACGTCCTTGATGGCCGACTCGAGCTCGGCGACCATATCCTCGGTCAGCTCGACCTTCTTCTTGACGAATCCGCCCGCCTTGAGGTCGTGCTTGGCAACCGACTCTTTGGCCGGGTCGAGGAAGACGAGCACCCCCTCCTTTACCTTGCGGCCCTGCGATTCATTCTTATCGCGGTCGAAGAGTAGTTTGTACGCGATGAGCTGGCGCAAATATCCTTCGAACTCATCGCTTGCAACCGGGATCTCTTTCGAGAGCGAACTGTTTATGCCCTTGACGTGCTTGTCCGGCTCGCCGGTCTTGTAATCTATCACACGAACGGCGGCGGTGCCAACGGGCTCGGTTTTATCATACTTTCCGGAAAATTTAAGGTCGTCTTCAAGCATAACCACGAGCCGTTTCTCGAGGCCGAGCGGCTTGACCGGCAGGCGCGACTCTTCCTTGAACCAGGCCTTGAACGTCTCGACCTGGCGCAGGCAGGCGGTCTTTATCGCCGCTTCCGGGGCTTCGTGGTTTAACTCTTTGGCGAACGCCTCCTTAAAGAACGCAAAATCCGGGAATTTGCCGGTCTTCATGAATTTATCATAGGTATTTTCCAGCGCCTTGTGGGTGCAGTTACCGAAGACGAGCGGCTGCTTCTTGCCCGACGGCAGCATCAGGGCGTTATCATAGAGATATTTGCGCGGGCAATTTATATAATTGTTGAGCGATGTGGGGTTGAGCGAGATGCCGGCGACAAGATCTTTCAATATCTTGTCGGTGCCGATGAACGGGTCTTCTGCGTCGGTTATCTCGAGCGCGGCTTTGAGCAGGTCCTCTTCTTTCTTGGCGGCGGCTCCCCCATCGGCCACGCCCGTAAGGTACGAGCTCGGGATCGCGCTCTCGGTCGGGCTGGCGGTGTAGATGAGGTTCGCCTTGGCGCGCGTCGAGGCGACGTAGAAGAGGCGCGTCTCGTCGTAATAATCGAGCTGTTTTAAGATATCCTTGTCGGTCGGGACCTCCTTCGACTTGTAGACCTCGGGCGGGAGCGGGATCGAGACGCCCTGCGGCCGCTTCGGCCAGCGCTTCTTCTCGAGGCAGAACGGGATGAATACCGTGTGGAATTCGAGGCCTTTTGAGCCGTGGGCCGTGTAGATGCGCACGCCTTCCTGTGTCGCCGTGACGAGCTCGCCCTGCAGGGACATGCCGTGGGCCTTGCGCGTCTCCAGCTCGTCGATGAATTCCTTGAGCGTGATGCCCGGGCGCGCGATGTCGGATTCCTTGACCATGTTGACGAATGACGTGAGCGCGCGCAGGTCGCGGATACGAAGGAGGTCGTTTTTATTATACTTATCGAGGATAAATTTCATGACGCCGGCGTCTTTGATGTATTGCATGAGCATGGCGTGGACGGGGCGAGATTCGGCTTCGAAAAGCAAACTAGAAAGAATTTGGTGACAGCTACCTAATTCATTACCACTTTTAGCGGGAATTAGAGAAGCAGTCACCAAATTCTTGTCACCAATCTTAGAAGCTGTCACCGAATTCATGATTTCACTGAACATTGAAACCGTCGGTGCTTCGCCCTTCTTGCGCTGTTCATATTTTTTCACCCGGACGCCGGCGATGAAGCGCAGGACGTCGTTCATCGGGATCTGCATATAATCGGCGGTCAAAATGCGGTAAAGATAGGCGTCCTTCTGCTCGATGTCGAGGTCAGGCGTGTGCGCGAAATAGAGCACGTCGAGCATCTGGCGGACGCGTTTCTCGCCGGCGATATCCTCCTTGCCGTCGGTGGCGTACGGGATGCCTGCGCGCAGGAAAGTGTCTACGATCTTGAGGATATCATCACGCTGGCGCACGAGAACGGCGACTTCATCCAGAGGAACCTCCTCTTTATTCGCTATCTCCTTTATGCGGCGCGCGATGAAGAGCAGTTCCTCGGTCTCGGTCGTGAATTCGTCGTATTCGATCGTCTTTTTCTTAAAATCTGTCTCAGGCGCGAGCTCTTTGGCGTGGACGCGCTCTTTTACCGGAAGGTTATTTATTATGCGCCCGGCGAGCGAGATTATCTCTTTGGTCGAGCGATAGTTTTTCTCGAGCGGGATCTCTTTTAATTTCGGAAATCTTTTTTTGAGTTCGCGGAAATTCGCGACCGATGCACCCTGGAAGCGGAATATTGACTGGTCGTCATCGCCGACGCAACAGAGATTTTGGTGACAGTTACCTAATTCAGACCCCTTGGTACGGGAATTAGAGAAACTGTCACCAAAATCTCCTACCAACTCAAACAACAGGTCCATCTGGGCACCGTTGGTGTCCTGGAACTCGTCGACCATGATGTAGGTATATTGTTTTTGGAGGGCCGCTTTAAGTTCGGGTTCATTGCGGATCGCCTCGACCGCGAAAAGTATCATATCATCGTAATCGTACCTGCCCCGGTCATCGAAAAGTGCCTTATTTTTGCCCGCTTTGTACTCTTCATACAGCTTATATACGGTAGCCAGGGCCTTGAGCCGTTCTATATGTTTTTCTTCGATATAGGCCCCGTCAGGCTCGGTTTTTTCTATTATCTTGGCGAACTGCGCCGGCGAAACGCCTTCACGTTTAAGCTCGGTTATGCGCTGGCTTATCTCGCGCTCAAAAGCGTACGGCGCGCGGAACGGCCGGATCTTGTCGATACCGTCTGTATTATCCAAAATGTATTCGAGGAGCTTTATCTGCTCGATGTCGGTTATCTGGACGCGTTCCTGGATGTATTCGGCGGCTTCCTCGGACTCGAGGACGACTGAATTCGCGAAGCTGTGGAACGTCGCGGTCTCGATATTATACGCGTCGGCGCCCAAGAGATTGACGAGGCGCTCTTTCATCGCCTTCGCGGCGGCATTTGTGTATGTGAGGATGAGGATATTCTCGGGGCGGGCCTTCTTTGCCTTGATTATGTTCGCCGCACGGACGGAAAGCAGCTCGGTCTTTCCTGTTCCGGGTCCGGCAAGGACTAATACGGGGCCGTCGAGGGTCTCGGCGGCTAATTTTTGCTGGGTGTTCAGATTGATCATATTTGTGCTATAATTGGATGGTATAATTATACTCCAAGGAGGGCGCAATGAAAACTGCTATTATTATGTTATCGGTTGTCTCTTTTACCCTTTTTGCGGGTTTGGGGACTGTCCAGGCCGACGGCACCAGCGGAACTCTCGCCGCGCAGGTAGATACGGTCACGGTGGCGCAGGTAGAGGGCGAGGATTCCACTATTTCAGTCGTAGATGAGTCCGGCGTCACTATACTCTTCTACGTGACAGCCGCAACCGTCATCTCCGGCCCGATAGGCGAGCCGATAAGCCTCGGCAATATCAACCAGAACGACCCGGTCGAGATAGAATACGATAACCTAGAGGGCGGGGTCGGGCTGGCGAAATCCGTCAAACTCACCGAATAATTATGGTAACAGCTCACTTAATTATTCAAGGAGCGGAATGAAAAAAATAATGTTAGCGGTATTGCTTGGTGCGGTTGTGGTTTCTTTTTCCGCCGCGC
This sequence comes from Candidatus Omnitrophota bacterium, assembly GCA_028716565.1. Lineage (NCBI taxonomy): Bacteria > Pseudomonadati > Candidatus Omnitrophota > Candidatus Omnitrophota bacterium. The sequence continues at coordinate 125,885 of JAQUPL010000003.1, read as the reverse complement.
CGGCAGAGGCAAAGGTCAAGACGCAGAGCATTACGGGTAAGGTGACTTCCGCGAAATCGGCCGACCCGTCCAGGGGGCTGAAACCGACGATCGCGGTCACTGACGACAACGGCGAGAGGGTTTTATTCGAGATCACTCCCGATACCCAGTTCTATGGGATCGATTATAAACCGGTCACCTTAGAGGCGATAAAGAGGGGCTGCCACGTGAACGCGACAGGCACCGCCATAACGGAAAATATCGGCTCGGCGACTTCGATAAGAATATTGAAATAATTAAGGTGACAGTATACTTAATTATTTAAGGACAACGTTTATTTCCGGGTTGCCGCGCAGCGTGTTACCCACCGGGCAATTCCCTATGAAGCGCATCAGGCCTTCCCTCTTTGTATCGTCCAGTTCCACGCCTTTTAAGTCTATTGAGACGCTTATATAGCGGAAACCCATCGGATTCTCTTTCACGAGGTCGGACTCTACGCAGACGCTGAATTCCTTGATGGGGAGTTTCAGGTTGTCGGCATACTTCCTGACAAAAACGCCTACGCACGAGCCGAACGCCCCGAGGAGCGCATGCAGCGGGGACAGGTTCTTCTCGCTCATGTCTATCGTAATGCCCGCCGTGCCCGCCTTGACGTTAAAAACGCTGTCTTCCTTGCACAATACGTCTACGTGATACATTTTTCCTCCTCATAATTAAGTATACTGTCACCTTAATTATTTCTTTAGCAGATATTTGCGGCTCTTGAGGCTTACGAACGACGACCAGACTTTGTCGCCGCCGGACTGCTGGGTGATGATCTCCTTGACCGCGTTCGCCTGCGAGACGAGCTCGTCGGCCTGGTAGACGATCGTCGCCTCGAGTGTCTTCGGCAGTATCGGCGACTGCTGTTCGTATTCACCGTGGTGGCTTAGGATGATGTGTTTGAGGCGCAGGGCGAGCTCCCTGGGGAAACCCTTGATATCTTTTATCTTCCCGGACACCATCTCGTAGCCGAGCGTCAAGTGGCCGATCAGCCCGCCGTCGACCGTATATTCGAAGGTGTTGATGTCAAGCTCGACCGTCTTGCCGATGTCGTGGGCAAACGCGCCGATCATCACGATGTCGCGGTCCGCCTCGGTATAGAGGTCGCAGACCACGCCGCTGATGCGCATCACTTCATACGTGTGTTCCATCAGCCCGCCGATGTATGCATTGTGCCAGCTCTGCGCGCCCGGCGATTTTTTGAATTTCGCCATGAGCTCTTCGTCTGCGAGAAATTCTTTCGCCAGCTCCGCGAGCCATTTTTCGGAGATCCCGTCGAGCATCCCCTTGATATTCTTGAATATTTCGTCAGGCTTCTCGACCGAGCGGACGAGGTCTTCGAATTTATATTCTTTCGGGTCGGCGATCCGGATCTGGTCGACGCGTATCTGCAGGTCGCCCTTGAACGAATCGACGCGGCCCTGGACAAAGACCGCCGCGCCTGTGGCGACCATCTCGTCGGCGGCCTCGGCATTCTCCCACATCTTCGCTTCCATCCGGCCGGATTTGTCCGAGAGGGTCAGCTTGAGGTAAGGTTTGCCGCCTTGCGTTAGCGCGAGCTCCTTCTTCTTAAGGAAATACACATCCTCGATCGTATCGTTCGTTTTAAGGTTTTTTATGAATTTGATCATACTTTAACGCTTTCTTGCTTATATTATACAAATAATTATAGTGACAGTATACTTAATTCCCCATTCGTCCAATAATTAAGTATACTGTCACCGTAATTCATGCCGGGCAAGCAATCTTTCTGCGCAGGGCGTTTATCATGAGGATGATGAGCAGTGGTCCTGCGACAAGGCCCGCGTCCTGCGCGAGATGCATATGTGAGCCCTTGCCGAGGACAGCCATTATGTCGATATGGAAAGTCTTGTAGATATAATTCAGGAGGAGCCCCATGCCGATCGTGCATGCCGATATTGCCAAAAGATAGATAACGACCGTCCTCTTCCCTAAAAACTTCGCTATAGTGATTATCCCGGCGGTATTCGTCGCCGGCCCGGCGAGCAAAAATACGAGCGCCACGCCCGGGCTCATCCCCTTCGCGATGAGCGCCGCCGCGATAGGCGTCGAGGCCGACGCGCAGATATACAAAGGTATCCCTATCAAAAGCATTATGAACATCGCGCGCAAGTCGTAGCCGAGGTAATTCTCGATCAAACTCGCCGGCACGAAATACGATATCACGCCTCCGGCTATTATGCCCAGGGTGAGCCAGAGGGCAATATCCCCGAGCAGGTCCACAAAAGCGTATTCCATCGAGTGCGCGAATTTGCTGAAGAAGGAATGCGCGTGCGCGTGTTCGTGCCCGTTCTCTTCGCAGAAGACGCATTTTTCTTCCTTCGGCGCGGCCGCGGGTTTTTCTTTCTTCCCGAAGAGGTTTTCCGATATGCCGGCCACCAGGGCGGTAATAAGCGCCGCGAAAGGCCGGAATACGGTCATCAGCGGGTCGAGCAACGCGTATGTGAGGAATATCGAGTCGATGCCTGTCTCGGGCGTAGATATCAAGAATGAAAGTGTCGCTCCCTTCGAGGCGCCGCTCTTGCGCAACGACATCGCCGTCGGCAGGACGCCGCACGAGCAGAGCGGCAAAGGTATGCCGAACAGGGCCGCCAAAAATACCGACTTGAGCCCCGGCTTGCCGAGGTGCTTTACCACTTTTTCGCGGTCAAAGAAAATATGGATGAACCCCGCCATAAAAGTGCCGAAAATAATATATGGCGCGGCCGTGCTGAATGTGTGCCAGATCTCTTTTATTAAGCCTGTCAGTATCTCCATCATTACCAGCCTCCTCCCCCACCACCGCCGCCGCCTCCTCCTCCGCCTCCGCCACCTCCGCTAAAACCGGAACTTGAACCCGGGGCGGCTGAAGAAGACGATATGGCGCCGGAAAGCGACGTCCCCATCGCCGACGCGAAGCCCGCGGCGCTAAACGTGCTATAAGACGTGCCCGAATACCAGCCCGGAGAATACCCTTTCCCGTCCACGCTCGCCTTTGAAAGTACGTCGGTGAAATATTCCGCCCATGCATTCTCGACATCCAGCGCGATGGCATAAGGAAGATATCTTTCGAAGATCTGCGGGGTCCGGGCAGGGGCGCCCATGCTCCTTATCTCGTCTTTTTCCGCCGTGCCGAGGTACATCTTGAATCCCTCTATCGAATCCATTACGCTCCTGCCGGCAAGCGTCCGCGCCTTGAGCAAGTGGTAAAAAAGGACATTGATGAATATGATCTCGAAGAGCGCAACCGGCATCAACAATGAAGACGCCGCGGTTAAGAAACCCAGGCCCATTATCTCGAAGAATATGAACGGCGCCGAAAAGAGCGAAAGGAAGAGCGGCTCGCCTATATAATAGAACCTGCCGCTTGAAAAGAGTTTCTTCCAGGCCGTTATCGTGGCCATAAGCAGCGCTATGACGCCCACGGTCCACAGGGAGAGCCATACGCACATGAAGACCATCGCGGCTATCCTTTCCGGCGTGATCGACGGCGATGTCACGAAGGCGCACAGCGCCAGGATGACGAACGATAGGACCGCGCCCGGGACGAAATATTGCGTATTGGTGAGGAAGTATACCTTTTCGTATGCCGTCTTAAGGGCATCCTTGAGTGAGGTTATTGCGCCTTTTATCTTTACGTGGTTCTCCTGGTCCAGATCAAGGTGTTCTGAACCCTTAAGGAGGATGTCGAACACCTTCTTCTCGTCGTTCGTAAGCCCGGAAAGGTCTGCGCCCTTCCGCTTGATCTCATACTTGCCCTTCACCTCCTCGATTATCTCGATATTGCCCTTTACGGCCATATCTATGAGCGAGGCGGCGAAAGCTTTGTTGTCATAGGACATCTTAGAAATATAACGGCATGCGGCCGGAGATATGCCTTTGGGCGGCGCGAAGAGCGGAACGATGACGCCCTTCTCCGGGTCTCTGCCGACCTTCGCCCAGACTAAAATATAATATATTACGATCACTAATATGAGCGCCTCGCCCAGGATCATCTTGCCGGGGGACGGCATAAGAAAACGAAAAGTCCCGCTCGTCGAGCCGGACGGCGGCGGCAGGTCCTCGGCTTCTTTCGGCCTCGAAACAGCCTGCGGCTGGGTTATGTAACCCTTGGGCCAGCCGGCAACTATCGTGAGGCCCTCGTAAGGCCTTAATGGCCTCGTCGTTAAAAAGTAAGGATTTCCGTCACGCCGGGAAACATTAAATTCTTTCGCTTTTGATCCTTGGGGTCCTGTATACGCCTCGGTCCTTATCCGGTCCTCCGGGATGCCGCCGGGCAGGATGACGGTGGCTGACGCCCGGTCTATGGGGAATATCCACCCATTACCCGTGACATTCCAGTAAAGCTCGTCGTGGTCTTCGAAGAAACCGAGCTGCCTGTCGGTATTATAAGTCAATTCATAGGTATGTTCGCCCCGGGAGATAAATACGCCGCTCTTCCCGATATAAACGCGCACGCCGTTCGGGAGGTTCTCCGTATGGTAGCCGTCCGGGGCGCCGTCCCTCTTTACTTCTTTAATATTGAACCCGACCCTATAACCGCCTCTGTACATAGTGGGAAAATCGCGGTAGATCCCCCGCTTTATCCGGCTGCCCTCGGCATTTACTTTTATCGTTTCGGTGACGGTCATCGTCGAGTCCGGATGGACGGCGATGCGGCTGTCAAAGGAGAGTATCCTTTCGGAGGCGCGGGACGCGGGCAGGATAAAAAGCAGCGCTATAAGGAAAGGTGCTGTGAAAAGGGTCCTTTTCAAGGGCATGTAAGTTCCTTTATAATTTTACTTCGGGGGCTTGCCTTTCGGTAGCCAGTTCTATCTCGAAGAACCCGGCCTTATCGAAATGGAAACTGCCGGCGATGATGCTGCTGGGAAAGGTCTGCGATAAAATATTATAATCGCGGGCCGCGCCGTTGTAATAACGGCGGGCCATCTGCAGGTTCTCCTCTATCTCGACGAGGTTCTTGTGCAGGTCGAGGAAACTTCGGCTCGCCTTTAGTTCCGGGTATGCCTCCACTACGGCGAAAATAGATTTTAACGAACGGGAGATGGCGTTCTCCGGCCCGGCTTTGTCCTGCGGCCCTTCCGCCGTCATGCTTTTGGAACGCAGCGCGGTGACTTCTTCGAGGGTCTTCCCTTCGAATTGCTTATATCCCTTGACGGCCTCGACGAGGTTCGGTATGAGGTCGGCGCGGCGCTTGAGTTGGACGTCGATCCCGCTCCAGGCTTCTTTCATCAGGTTCTTGTATTTGATAAGGAGGTTATAGGTGAAGATAGACCATATTGCAAGCCCTATTGCGAGCAGTAATCCGACCGATCCGAATCCCAGCATTTTTCCTCCTAATTAGTGAGCGGTTTTCCGTCAAGCGGCGGGCTGATCTTCCCGACGTCCACGCCAAACCTGTCGAGGATAGTCGGGGTGACGTCTGATTGGAAGCCCTGCCTTATCCCCCGCGGGTCGTTAGCGGCCATAAAGACATACGGGGCGTAACCGTGCCCCTTCTGACCCTCGTCAAAGCCGTGGTCGGAGGTCACGTAGATCACCGTCGTATCGTATAATTTCAGCTCTTTGAGTTTCTTGACGATATCGCCGGTCAATTTATCGCAGGAGATGAGCGCGTCGTTGTATTCTTTCGAATTCTCGCCGAATTCGTGGCCGTTCTTGTCCGCCGCGGCGAACTGCAGGAAAAAGAAGAACGGCCTTCCTTTATATTCCTCTAGGAGCCTCTCGGCCTCACTCGCGACCTTCCGGTCCTCGTTGAGGCCGTTGATGAAAATGTCGGCGGCCTTGGCCGCGTTGTAATAAGGTTTCTCCGGAGTGCCGTAATTGAGGCGGTGGCCTTTACTGACAAGGGCGACCGTAACGAATTTGTCATGGCCGAAGCGGTCCTCGAGCCGCTCGAATATCGTGTACCCTTTGGGTATCGCTTGATATTTATCGTTAGAGCGGACACCCGAGGTCTCATCGTCGTAACCGGTCAATATTTGCGCGAATCCCGGTTCGGTCTCGGTCTGGTGGCCCCGGACCTCTATCTCGACGAACGAGCCCTCGGACGATAATTTCTTGAGGTTCGGCAGCTCGCCGCGGCCGAGGCATTCTTTAACGTGGTTCAATTGCGCCCCGTCCCAGCCGATGAGTACTATATCTTTCGGCCGTTCGTTCAATCCTAATGCGTATGATGGTACTGTAAGAAACAATACCACGCAAAGCGCCGGGAAGAACGCGAATTTCTTCATTTTTTTACAAGTCCGCGCTTGGTGTATGTCGTATGTAAGAGATGATGCGACTTCTCGCCGAGCGGTTCGACGAGGAACTCCTTGTAGATAGCCGTGATCGAAGGGTTCTCGTGCGATTTCCTTATCGGCTTGCCCAGGTCTTCCCTATATATCGCCTCAGCCCTCTTCTTCCTGGTCTCGGTATTCGTGGGGATGGGCTGGCCGCCGCCGCCGAGGCATCCGCCCGGGCAGCACATTATCTCAATGAAATGGTAAGGCGACTTACCCGCCTTGACCTCGTCCAGCAACTTACGCGCGTTCGAGAGCCCGCTCGCGACCGCGACCTTTACTTTCAACCCGTCGACGTCTACCTCGGCGGATTTTATCCCTTCAAAACCGCGGACATCGTTGAAATCAAGCTTGTCGAGTTTCTTCTTGGTGATGACTTCATAGGCGGTCCTTAACGCGGCCTCCATGACGCCTCCGGTCGCGCCGAATATGACGGCCGCGCCTGTCGATTCGCCGAGCGGATTGTCGAAATCCTCATCGGGAAGCTTATTGAAATCGATGCCCGCCTCTTTTATCATCTGGGCGGCTTCCCTCGTCGTAAGGACATGATCGACGTCCGGGAATTTGTCGCTATCCTTATATGCTTTTTTGTCTTTCCAATATTCGAATGCGCCGTCCATCTCCGGGCGCTTAGCCTCGAATTTCTTCGCGGTGCAAGGCATTATCGAGACTACCACCATATCCTTCGGGTCTACGCCGGCCTTCTCCGCGTAATATGTCTTCGCGACCGCGCCGAACATCTGCTGGGGCGATTTGCAGGTCGAAAGATGGTCGAGGACCTCCGGGAAGAAATGCTCGCTGAACTTTATCCAGCCCGGCGAGCAGGAGGTTATTAAAGGAAGGATGCCTTTATTCTTTATCCTGTCGATGAGCTCAAAGCCTTCCTCCATGATGGTGAGGTCCGCGGTAAACTGCGTGTCGAAGACTTTGTTATACCCGAGCCTGCGGAGCGCAGCGGTCATCTTCCCTGTAACGAGCGTTCCCGCGGGCAGGCCGAACTCCTCGCCTATCGCGGCCCTTACCGCCGGCGCCGTCTGGACGACTACGGTCTTCTTCGGGTCGTGTATCGCCTTCCATACGTCGTCTATCGAGCTCTTCTCGGTCAGCGCGCCCGTCGGACAGACGAGGACGCACTGGCCGCAGTTGGCGCATTCGACCTTCCCGAGCCCTTCGTTAAAAAAAGTCGAGACGATGGTCTTGGCGCCCCTGTTCACAAAATCTATCGCGTTTACGGACTGGACCTGCGAGCAGACCGCGATGCAGCGTCCGCAAAGTATACATTTGTTAGGGTCGCGTATGATCGAGGGCGAGCTCAGGTCGATGTCGAAGTCACGCTTCCTCGTCTTCGCAAACCTCACATCCCTTATGCCGAGGTCCGAAGCCAGGATCCGCAATTCGCAGGTCTCGTTCTTGTCGCAGGTCGGGCACTCTTTCGGATGGCCCGCCAAAAGGAGCTCGACGTTCATCCTGCGCGCGCCGCGGACAGCCGGCGTGTTCGTGTATATCTCCATCCCTTCGGAGACCTTTGTTATGCACGCCCTCAAAAGACTCTTAGCGTTCCTGACCTCGACGCAGCAGACACCGCACGAGGCGTTCTCGGATATCCCCTCGAGATAACAGAGGGTCGGTATCTCTATGCCCGCCTGCCTGGCTGCCTTGAGTATCGTCGTTCCTTCTTCTGCTTTGTATTCTTTACCGTCTATCTTTATGTTCATTATTTTGCCGGCCATTAGATCGCCTCCTTCACATCGCATCTCAAGCAGCGGGTAGTCTCGGTCTTTACGTCGTCCCAGCACAATCCGAGCGAGACCTCTTTGAAATTCCTCCTCCTCGCTTTTACCGAAAGCGTCTTCGGATATCTCCTGCCCTCGGGGCTCGGCTCGAGCGGGACTTCGTTCTTATATTTGAATTTCTTGGACAACAATGACAGCCGTTCTTCGCCCATCAGCTCGCGGTCCATCGCCTCAGCGGCCTTCCTGCCCTGCGCCATCGCCTCGACCGCGGTCGCAGGCCCCATGACGAGGTCGCCGCCCGCGTATACTTTAGGGGTGACGGTCTGGAGCGTGGACCTGTCCACTTTTATCGTCCCGTCCTCGTTCGCGTCGATGCCGACGTTGCGTATAAAACCGGAATCGACGCGCTCGCCTATGGCGAGGATGACCGAGTTGCAGGTAATCGCCTCGTATACGTCTGTGGCTACCGGCCTCCTCCTGCCCGATAGGTCGAACTCCCCCGGCTTCATCTTGCTTATCTCGATGCCTTTCACTTTTCCTTTTTCGCCGATGATCGATTTCGGGGCGGCAAGGAAGACGAATTTGATGCCTTCGTGCTGGGCCTCTTTGATCTCTTCTTTATTCGCCGGCATATCCTCTTTCTCGCGGCGGTAAACTACCGTGACGTCGCTGCCGGACCTGAAAGCGGTCCTGGCCGCGTCTATCGCGACGTTACCGGCGCCGATTATGGCCACCTTCTTGCCTGTCGCGGGCTTCTTGCCTGTCGCGACCTGCTCGAGGTATTCGGTCCCGCGCAGGACGCCCTTAAGGTCCCTGCCCGGGATGTCGAGATCCATCTCTTTATATGCGCCGGTCGCGAGGAAAACTGAATCGAAGGATCTCTCAAGCTCTCTCAATTTCTGCTCGCTGACTTTAGAGTTAAAGATAAATTTCACGCCGAAGTCCTTGATGAATTTTATCTCCCTTTCAAGGACATCCTTAGGCAGCCTGTATGACGGTATGCCGTACATCAGGACGCCGCCGGCTTTCGGTTTCTCCTCGTACACAGTGACCGAATGTCCTAGCCGCGCGAGATAATACGCCGCGGTGAGTCCTGCCGGGCCGCCGCCGACTACGGCGATCTTTTTCCCGGTCGGAGGAAGCTTCTCTTTTAACAACCTGCGCATCACGGCTTTATCCTTGCCGTATTTGTGCATATTATCGGCGACGAAGCGGTGTATCTCTCCCTGGGATACCGGATCGTCGATATCCTCCCTCCTGCAGCGCATCTTGCAATGGAAATGGCATATCCTTCCCGAGCTCGCCGGGAACGGATTGTCGCGCAGGATGAGGTCGTATGCGTCGTCCATCTGTTTCTCGTTTACCAATTCGAGGAAACCCGGGATGTTCATGTGGAGCGGACAGCTGTTCTCGCACGGCGAGAGGAACAACGACTGGCATACGCCCGCGTCGCATCTCTTATCCCTTATATGCTCCTCGTATTCGTCCCTGAAATATTTGAGCGTCGTAAGGACCGGGTTCGGCGCTGTCTGGCCGAGGCCGCATATCGCCGTGTCCTTTATGACCTTGCCGAGGTCTTCGAGCGTCTTAATATCCTCCATCTTGCCCTTACCCTCGGTTATGTCCTTGAGGATCTTTAACGCCTGTTGGAGCCCCTCGCGGCACGGCGTGCATTTGCCGCACGACTCGGCCGTGGTAAATTCTATGAAATAGCGCGCGACATCGACCATGCAGTTGTCCTGGTCCATCACGACCATACCGCCGGAGCCGAGTATCGCGCCGAGCTGGGCGAGGTTCTCGTAATCTATCTTGGAATTGAAAAGCGACGCCGGGATGCATCCGCCGGACGGGCCGCCTGACTGGACCGATTTAATGACCTTGTTCTTGCCGCTCCCCTCGCCCATCTGGTAGATGAGCGAAAGCACGGGAGAACCGAACGGAAGCTCGACCAGGCCGGTATTCTTTACCTTGCCGACGAGCGAAAAGACTTTTGTGCCGGCGCTCGCCGACGTGCCTGTCTGCGCGAACCACTGGCCGCCCCTGGCGATTATCGCCGGGACGTTGCTTAATGTTTCGACGTTATTTATGGTCGTGGGCTTGTCCCATAATCCCCTTTCCGCAGGGAAAGGAGGCCTGGGCCTCGGACGGCCCGGCTTGCCCTCGAGCGAGAATATAAGGGCCGTCTCCTCGCCGCAGACGAACGCGCCCGCGCCCTCGACTATCTGGATGTCAAAATTAAAATTTGTCCCCATGATATTCTTCCCGAGGAAACCCCACTCCTCGGCCTGGACAAGCGCCTTCTTTATCCTCTGGACCGCCAACGGATATTCCGCGCGGACGTAGATTATCCCGCCGGTAGCACCCATCGTATAGGCGGCTATCGCTATGCCTTCTATCAGCATGTGCGGGTCGCTCTCTATCTCATTGCGGTTCATGTAAGCGCCGGGGTCGCCTTCGTCAGCGTTGCATACCACGAATTTCTTGTCGGCCTTTATGCCGCGCATGATCTCCCATTTCCTCCACGGCGGGAAACCCGCGCCGCCCCTGCCCCTCAACTTCGAGATCTTGAGCTCTTCTATGATCTTCTCCGGGGTCATGCTCGTAATGGCCTTATATAATGACTGGTATCCGCCGACCGCTATGTAATCGTCTATGTTCTCGGGGTCTATGAGGCCGCAATCCCTAAGGACTATCTTCTTCTGGCCCCTGAAGAACGGCACCTCGTTCCAAACCGGGACTCCGGGAAAACCGCGCCCGTATATCACCTTTCCAGTGATGTGGTCCCATTCCTCGATCTTGCATAAGACCCTTTCCCTGTATATATCACCCTTCATCGTCTTTTCGACAATCTTCGCGGCGTCCTTCGGCTTGACTTTAGAGAGTACGATAAGCGGCTTCCCGGGCATATAAATATTTACCACCGGCTCGTCGGCGCAGAAACCGAAACAGCCGACCTTTCCGAGTGATATCTCAGCCTTCTTCCTGTGCAGTGACTTCTCGAGTTCTTTATATACCTCGTCGGCGCCGTTCCCGATGCCGCAGGTGCCCATGCCCACGGAGATCCGCGGCCTGTGCGACAATATCTGCCTTAACCTTTTATCCCTTTCATTGTTTAAATGTTCCAGATCAGCTATTATCATTTCTTCTTTCCTTCCCGGCTGAGCTCTTTTATCATCCTTGATAATCTTCCCGTGTCCATATGGACATATATTTTGCCGTCAATGACTACGACCGGCGCGAGCGCGCACTGGCCGAAGCAGGCGACCGTCCTCACCGTGAACTTGTTGTCGGGCGTGGTATAGAACGACTCGCCTTCGTCAAAAACCCCTCTTATCTTCAATATGCCTTCGAGGTGCTCTAATAGCGCCTTCGAACCCTTAGTGTGGCAGGCCGTTCCCCTGCATACTATTATCGAATGCTCGCCCTGCGGCTTAAGGTTAAAAAATGCGTAAAAAGTGGCGACGCTGTAGATCTTCGAGGCCGGCAGGTCGAGGTTCTCGGCTATGTATTGGAGCGTCTCTCTCGGGAGGAATTTATGCCTGTGGAGCTCCTGCGCCTCCTCGAGGATACAGAGGACATCGCCCGGCCCGCCCTTATATTTTTCGATTATCCTGTCCAACGACTTCGTATCTACATCCCTCTCCAAAGCTGCTTTCATGCATGTTCTCCTTTTAATTTATATATCAGGCCCTGAAGCTCTGAGGCCATATCTACGTTCGAGACCGGGATCCTTTTGGGCAACATGAGGTTTACAGGCGCGAAGTTCAATATCGCTTTTACGCCGCAAGCGGCGAGTTCCTCGCCGACTTCCTGCGCTTTATCGGCAGGGACCGCGAGGATGGCTATCTTTATCCCCTTCTCCTTCAATATGCCTTTCATCACCTTGGCATCCTCTATCTTTATGCCCTTGCGGACCTTGCCTATCCTTTCGGGGTCATTATCGAATGCGGCGGCGATCCGTAGGTTGAATTCCGTGAAACCGGGGTATCCCAGGAGGGCTGAGCCGAGCTTGCCGGTCCCAACGATGGCGATCTTCCACTCCATGTCGGTGCCGAGGATCTTTTCTATCTCTTTTTTAAGCGCGCTTGTGCCATAGCCGACACCGCGCTTTCCGAAGCCGCCGAAATAAGAGAGGTCCTTCCTGAACTGGACTGACGAGACATTGAGGAACTCGGTGATGTCCTCTGATGAGGCGACGTCCACCCTCTTCTTCTCAAGCATCCTTAAGCTTCTGAGGTATAGGCTTAAACGGCTTGCTGTATCCTGGGGAATGTACTTTTTAGTTTTGGGCATTACTTAGTTTGTTACGATTTTCACAATCTAATTAATTATACCATAAAACCGCGGAATGTCACGAAAATTATTTGATAAGGAGGGGAACTGCTGCGGGACCGGCCTAGACGTTAAATCTTATGTTTATTATATCGCCGTCCTCTACTATGTAATCTTTGCCCTTGAGGTAGAGTTTGCCGGCTTCTTTGACCTTCTCCTCGCTGCCGAGCCTTTCGAGGTCCGCGAATTTGATGACCTCGGCGCGGATAAAGCCTTTCTGCAGGTCTGAGTGTATCGCTCCTGCCGCTTCCGGCGCCGATGAGTTGCGTTTTACCGGCCACTGCCGGACCTCGTCTTCGCCCACCGTGAAGAACGATATGAGGTTTAGCGCCTGTATGCAGAGGCGGCTGAGCACATTTATCGCCGGCTCCTCTATCCCGAGCGCGGAAAGGAACTCCTGCTGCTCCTTCTCCGTCTCGAGGGAGGCGATCTCCGACTCGACCTTGGCCGAGACGAGCATCACTTCTATTTTTAAATGTTCATATTTTTTCTTGAGGTCGTCCAGGAGCGCCTTGTTTTTAAGGTCGTCTTCCGAGACATTTACCGCCAGTATCATCTCCTTTAATGTCACGAAAGGATAACTGGCGATTACCCTCTTCTCCTCGGGCTTAAGCTCTAGCAGCCTGAGGGGCAGTTCTTTTTCTATGTGGGTTTTTACGCGCGCCACGACCTCCCTCTCCTTCGACTTGGCCTCGTCTTTGGCTTTCCTGAGGTCCAGGTCCAGCTTCTCGAGGCGTTTCTCCGCGAATATCAGGTCGTGGAGGATGAGTTCGGAATTGACGCTGTCTATATCGCGTTTGGGATCGACCGTGCCGTTTATGTGGTAGACCGAATCGTCCTTAAAGGCCCTTACCACATGGCATATGGCGTCGGTCTCTGCGATGTCCTTGAAGATGTCGCCCTTGGTTATGGCGTCTTTTTCTATCTTGGGGAGGAGCTCTATATCTATCCTTGCCCTTACCTGTTTTTTGGGCTTATAGAGCGCGACGAGCTTGTCGTAGCGGGGGTCCTTGATCTCGGCTATACTCTTGATGTTCTTGCCTGAGGCAAGGTCCTTCTCCGAGATCTTGTGGTTTGTCAGCAGTTCGAATAAGGTCTTCTTGCCGGTCTGGGGCAGGCCTATAATACCGATCTTCATAGATAGGGATTATATCTTAAACCGGCGCGGAAGACAACCACGAAAACTTGCGGTTGTTCCTTTTCCACTCTTTGACGATGGAATAACCCATTAGGCAGTGCAAGGCATTCCTGATGTGCAACCCTAACAGCAGGGAGAACGCCCTGGAAAGCGAGTAGAATTCCGTGTACGCCTTAAGTACGCTTAACTGCAGCTCTTTCGCGGATATGAGCTTGGGCTTGAATACGAAATGCTGCCCGTCATAGAGGCTCCAGTCCTTGGTGAATATCCTTTTCTGGGATTCGAGGTCTTTGTAGACCTTTGTCCCCGGGAACGGTGTCAGCGCCATCATCTGTATGGTGTCGATCTTCTGTTTTATCGCGAATTTGAGCGTCTCCCATACGGTCGCTATATTGTCGTCATCGCCGCCGATGACGAACATCCCGTGGACCTTGATCCTGTTTTTATGGAACGCTCTGATCGCGTTTATTATCTGGGCCACCGTCTGCTTTTTGTCGTAGGCGGCAAGGGTCTTCTCGTTCACCGACTCGATACCGACGCATACGGAGCCGCAGCCGGCCCTGGACATGAGTTCAAGTATTTTGTCGTCCCTGGTGACATCACAGCGGACCTGGCACGACCAACCCCTTATTTTGTCCTTGATCAGGAGGCTTAGCAATTCGTATGTGCGCGAAGGCTTGGCCGCGAAATTGTCATCACAGAAAAATATCGACTTCTTGTTATCCTTTAACTCTCCCATCACGTTCTTGGCGCTCCTGAAACGGTATTCGCGCCCGAACATCTTCGTGACCGAGCAGAAACTGCAGTCGTAAGGACAGCCCCTCGAGGTAGAAATGGGCGTCGCCAGGCAGCGCGACCTGTCGCCCTTTATCAACGAAAAATCCGGGTATGGGAGGGCGTCGAGGTCCTTTACGGGCCTCCCCTTCACGATCGGCTCCGTGGTCCTGCCTTCGGCGATATCAACGATGACCTCTTCGGCCTCGCCGATGACCACCTGCCTTGCGTATTTTATGGCCTCTTCCGGGACAAGGCTGGCGTGCACTCCGCCCATTATCACTTTTTCCCTGGGAAATTGGGCAGCTATCTCGTAGCCGCGTTTCGCGGTCGAGGTCAGGATCGAGATCCCTACCAGGTCCGCCTCCAATTTGGAGTAATCCGGCTTGAATATGTCCTCGTTATATATCTCGACCTCATGCCCGCGGGCTTTAAGTATGGTACCCAGATATATCGGTCCCAAAAGGGGCATGGATATCCTGCTGTATACATTCGCTTCTGTCGAGCGCGGTTCAATAAATACTATCTTCATCTTACTCCTATTCCTTCCGCCCGAAATAGAAAAGGGCCCGCGCTTTGGACGCGGGCCCGTTGTTTTCGGGTCTTACGCCTTTGTTACATTTTTAGCTTGTTCGCCTTTGTCGCCTTTTTCGATGTCGAAATTGACTGCCTGGCCCTCTTCCAGAGTCTTATAACCGTCGCCCTGGATAGCGCTATAATGCACGAACACATCATTACCCGATTCAGGGGTTATGAAACCATAACCCTTCTGGTTGCTGAACCACTTCACCTTGCCTGTCGCCACTGCATTACCTCCTTTCGATAAAAATTGTAGATAAGGGCAGAACAAAAAAAAGCCGTAAGGTTAGACTATCTTGCCTTACGGCTCAATCTTTCTATACCCTCACTCGCTCTTAAAACGCTTCTTAACCCTGAAACCATGACTATGTAATAATACCTTAACTTCCGTTTTTTGTCAACCGATTATTTGAAACTGTGTTTCTTTATGAACTTCACGATCTCGGAAACGCTCGCCTCTGCCATGCCTATGCAGGTATCGGCGCACCCGTAATAAAGCCTGAGCCGGTCGCCCTCGACCACGGCAGAGCTCGGAAAGAGGACGTTCGGCACATCGCCTACTCGCTCGTAGATCTCGGACGGGTACATCAGGTAATCGCGCGTCCTGTAAAGCACCTTCCACGGCTTTTTAAGGTCGAGGAGCGCGCCGCCGGCCGAGTAGATATAGCCGTTACAGCTCGTCCATACGCCGTGGTATATGAGCAGCCAACCGTCTTTAGTCCTTATGGGATGCGGCCCCGGGCCTACCTTGGTCGACTGCCAGCCGCCTTTGGGCCCTAATACGAACCTGTGGTGGCCCCAGTGGACCAGGTCAGGGCTTTCGGCGTAAAATACGTCGCCGAACGGCGTGTGCCCCCTGTCGCTCGGCCTGTGGAGCATCGCGAACTTGCCGTCTATCTTCTCCGGGAAGATGACGCAGTTGCGGTTGGCCGGGGGAAGAGGGTTCTCCAGCTGCTTGAACGCCTTGAAATCTTTGGTGGTGGCAAGTCCGATGCACGGCCCCTGGGCGCCGGCATTGCACCATGTGACGTAATAGGTATCACCGAGCTTCGTGACGCGCGGGTCATAGCTGTGGTCGGTAACGAAGACCTCGGGATCGCCGCTCTTCATCTTTATGGGATCGGCTTCTATATCCCACTTGACCCCGTCCCTGCTCCTGCCCAGATGAAGGGTATAGTTCAGGTCGATCTCGTCGACCCGGAATATGCCCCTGTATTCATCACCGAAACGGACGATAGCGCTATTATGGATGGAATTAGCGCGGGGAACGGCTTTCGCCGTTATAATAGGATTGCCTCTGTAACGCTTGAAAACTGTCTCGTTAGCCATCGATTCTCCCTAGTATGGCTCCCTACCCGAATTGTTGACAAGTATACTAGGAAACATCCAAAATGTCAATGATGGCGAGCGGTCTTATAAGCGCCGAGGTGGAGTTTCAGAAAACCGAAGAAGTAACAAATTGAAACTCCACCACCGGAGCCGGATCCTTCCCTTCCACCCGGGAAAAACGTAGGAGCGCCTTCATCTCCCCGATTGAAACAAGACGAAAGCGCTCCAAAATCCTACAGCGGGTCATGCGGCACCCGTATCGTTATTCAAGACCTTTACGCTTAGCTCCTCATCCAGGGCCTTCCGGATAACGCGCAGAGGAAGGCCCGCGTTTATAAGCTGGGTTATCCTGGCCAGGCGGCTGGCGGTATCCTCCTCGGCATAAAGACGGACATTCCCCTTCTTCGAGACGACGTTTATCAAGCCGAAATTAGTATAATGGTTGACGGTCTGGTAGGTAAGGTTGTGTTTCCGGGCTATCTCCTTAGCGGATATGAGATCCTTCTTCATAAACCCCCACTTATCATAGTTACAATAACTATAATATTTATGCTTGTTATCAAACTTATCATAATCACAATACCTTGTCAATAAAAAAAGAGGGCCGTCCTTTTCGGACCGCCCTTCTTACTTATGGTGACAGCTTGTCCTATAGCAATTTAATTGCGGAGGATATGCTTGATTACTTATAATTTTCTTTTGGCATGATCGAGGTCGCGATGAGTGCCGCGATGAGGGACTTGAATATGTCTCCCGGGATGAACGGAATGAAACCCATCCAGAGGACCTCGCTTAAAGAGGCGCCCTGCCCTTTTACCGCGCCCAGCCATATCGCGAGATATGCCGAGCCGAACGCGAGGATGACGGCGCTTGAGACGAGCATTATGTTGAATAGAGGCAGGAACTTTCTTGCCTTCGCGTAATTATCCATAATATAGCCGATAGAAAACGAGACCACCGCATAGCCGAGCAGATATCCGGCTGTCGGCCCCAGCAGGACGGCCGCGCCGCCTTTAAAACCGGTGAATACCGGCAGGCCTGCCGCGCCGAGGGCGATATATAAGAGCATACTTATCCCGCCCCAGACATTGCCGAGCAGGACCCCTGCGAATAGCGCGGCGAACGTCGAGCCCGTTATCGGGACCGGCGTCCACGGCAATGGTATCCTCACCTGCGCGAGGACCGCCATAAGGCCGACCATCAAAAAGGCAAGTGTCAGTTTTTCGGCCTCGGCCAGGTGGTATCTCCACTTGAATATCTCGTATCTTGTCTTTGCGTATCTTTCGCCCAAAGTTATCGCACTCATCGTCTACCTCCGTTTATTTTGTTGTTTACAATTATAACACAGGGACGGTTCTTGAGACAATCGGAAAAGTGTCCCCTATATCAACTCACTTGAAACCGTATCGCAAAAGAGGAACCCTTTTTTCGTCAGGGCTACGCCGGCGCCCTTGCCTGCGAACTTCTTATATTTAATGAGTCCTGTGCCGGAAAGTTTCCGCAGGGCATCCGCCTCGAGCTCCCTGAGATCGAACCCGGTCTTCTCCTTAAACCAGCCGAAATCTATCCCCTCGGCCGTCCTTATCTTCACCGCCGCGGTCTCTTTCGCCTTACGGTCCCGGGTAAGCCGTTCGGAAGAGGTTACCGTGCTTTTCCCTGCTTCGGCCCTTTTGACATATTCCCGGACATCGGCCAGATGTCTTTTTCTGACCCCTCCGATATACGAGACCGCCGACGGCCCGAGGCCTATATACTCGCCGTTACGCCAATAATTGAGGTTGTGCCTGCATTCAAAGCCTTTTTTTGCGAAGTTCGATACCTCGTAATGCCGGAAACCGTGCGCGGGAAGATATTCGAGCGCCAGGGAATACATCCGCGCCGAAGATCCTTCATCGGCCGGGATGACCTCGCCTTTTTTTCTCGCCTTGTAAAGCGGCGTCCCCTTTTCGTAGGTCAGGCCGTAACATGAAACATGAGTAACCGGCAATTTTACCGCCCGCGCCATTTCGGCGGAACAGTCTTCGGGCGTCTCTCCCGGGGCGCCGAATATAAGATCTATGCCGATGTTCTTGAAACCTCTCTTCCTCGACAGCATGACCGCATCCACCGCTTTCTTTGCGCTGTGGATCCTGCCCAGCCTTTTTAATTTCGCGTCGTTGAAGGACTGGACGCCTATGCTCAACCTGTTGACCCCTTCATCCAAAAAGAGGTCGAGTTTTCCGGCGTCAAGGCTCTCCGGATTCGCCTCAATCGTGAACTCGGCATCTTCAGCGGCCAATCTCCTTGCGCCGCGCAAAAGCTTCCTCAATAACGGCGTATCCATCGCCGTAGGGGTGCCGCCGCCTATGAATATCGTCGAGACCGGGCCGCGGATAGCTTCCATCTGGCCGCCCAAAACGTCAACGTAAACGGACGCCGGGCCTCTTTTATAATTGATGCTGTAAAAATCGCAGTAACCGCACTTTTTCGCGCAAAAAGGTATGTGTATATACAATGAAGGCGTCATTTTATTTTTCTCTTGCATTATATTATATTTCATATATAATTGTAAACCATAAAATCTAATGGAGGTTTACAATGCGTTCACTGCTCCCGGCCCTGGCCTTTGCCTCACTTATCATGATACCAAATACCGCGGCTGCGGTAAACTTCTATGACGGGGTGCGGGCGGCCAAGGGGCTCTACTTCCTCACCTACTCCACCGTCTATGCCGCCGACAAGGTGACCGACTCCAAGGGCAGGACGGCCATAAAGGATTACGACCTGCTTAAGGTCGAGGAGCTGCTGCGTTTTTGCTACTATTCGCCCGATTTCGTGTTCACGGCGCTCCTGCCCGCGGGAGGCGTCCACGTCGGGTCGACGGACAAGAATTCCTTCGGCCTTGGCGACGCCTCGATAGGCGGCGGGTGGTTCCTGCCGGTCAAGGAAGTCGATATCCTGCCGATGCTCTTCGTGAAGGCGCCTACCGGTGAATACGCCTCGGACAAGAGCACCAACTACGGCACGCACCAGGTTGACATAAGGCCCGTCGTCTTTTTCCACAAGACAGTAAAGGATTTCAGCATGGACGCCGCAGCGAAATATTTTTTCAGGCTGGAGAACGACAAGAACATCGCGCCCGGCGACGAGTTGCACCTCCAATATCTTCTCGGCTACAACGTCACGAAAGACATAAAGCTCGGGCCGTCGGTAAACTGGATGCTAAGCCGGGACAAGAGTGTGGACGGAGTAAGGGTACCTGACAGCGCCCGCCAGACGCTTTCGGTCGGGGCGGAATTCTACACGAAGTTCTCGGGGATGAGTTTTGACTTCAGTTATCTTTATGACGCCTTCACCGAAAATGCGCCAAAAGGCCATTTTTTCCAGTTGAAAAGCTGCTACAAATTCTAGAATTTGCCGCTTAATAATTCCGATACGGTCACGAACCTGTAGCCTTTTTCCTGCAGTTTCCTTACCAGCCGCGGAATGGTCTTGACGGTCTGCCTGCGGTCCCCTCCCTCGGTGCTGAATACCCCTCCGCTGTCATGGAACAGGATGATGTCTCCCGGCCTGATATGCCTTGAAATATATGATGTGATCTGCTTATCGTGGAACGTCACCCAGTCCTTGGAGTTCAAGGACCACAGCACGATCCCGTATCCCATCTCCTTGATCTTTTGTTTTTCCGTATCGTTAAGCCAGGCCTTGGGAGGCCTGAAATATCTTGTCGTCTGGCCGGTTACGTCCTTAATGATCTTCTCCGTCTCGTCTATCTCTTTCTTAAGTTCGTCCATTTTATAATAGATCATGACCCTATGGTCGTATCCGTGGTTCTCTATATCGTGCCCCTCGCGAGCGACGCGCTTGGCGATCTCAGGATACCGCTCCACGTGTTTTCCCACCATAAAAAAGGTCGCTTTGATGCCGGCTTTTTTAAGCTCGTCGAGGATCAGCGGCGTCCATGCCGGCGAAGGGCCGTCGTCGAAAGTCAGGGCCACGACCTTCTCATCGGTCTTGACGCGGAAGACGGTGGATTTTCGCACGAAGACCGCCTGGTCAAAAAAGACGCAAAAGAGCGTTATCGCCGTGGCCGCAACAATGATGAGCACCGCCGAGATCCCGAGGTATCTTTTAATCTTTTGCATATCTACTCCTAATCATATCCGAATTTCTTTACGAATAGTGTTTTCACGGCCTGCACCGACAACAGGTAAGCCGGGACCATCCCCGCGAGTAAAAAGAAATATAAAGGCGGCGGCGCGGTAAACCCGAAATGGCTTCCCACCGGGGAAAGCGCTATTAAAATGCCTGCCGCGACTATGAACAGCGACATAAATACCAGCGGCTTGCTCGGGCGGCTTTCTATAAAAGGGATTTTTCCGGTGCGTATCACGTGTATTACCAGCGTCTGGGTGCAAAGCGATTCGATGAACCACCCGGTGCGGAACAATGCGGGGTTATTCCAGGTATTGAAGACATACAACATGACGCCGAACGTGAGGAAATCAAAGATCGAGCTTATCGGCCCGATCATCACCATGAAATTCCTCACGGCCTTTATGTTCCACGGGCGCGGTTTCATGAGATATTCCCCGTCGACCTCATCGGTGGGTATCGCCACCTGCGATACGTCATAGAGGAAATTATTGAGGAGTATCTGTATGGGAAGCATAGGGAGGAAAGGCAAAAAGATGCTTCCCCCTGTCATGCTGAACATGTTCCCGAAATTCGAGCTAGAGCCCATCTTTATATATTTGATGATATTCCCGAATGTCTTCCTGCCTTCGATCACGCCGTCTTCGAGGACGAGGAGGTTTTTCCTCAACAGGATTATATCCGCCGATTCTTTCGCGATATCTACCGCGTTATCCACGGAGATGCCGACATCCGACGCCTTCAGCGCCGGGGCGTCATTTATACCGTCGCCGAGGTAACCGACTATATGGTTATTCTTATGGAGCGCCCTGATCACCCTTTCCTTCTGGAGGGGCGACATGCGGGCAAAGACGTTCGCCGTCTCCACCGCAGCCTGAAGCCCGGCGTCAGGCATCTTTTCCAATTGCTCGCCAAGCACGAGACCGGTTATCCCAAGGCCTACCTCGCTGCATATCTTCTGGGTGACGAGCTCGTTGTCCCCGGTCAGGACCTTGAATTGTATGCCTTGTTTTGTCAGCGCCTCGATGGCCTCTTTCGCGTCCGCCTTCGGCGGGTCGAGGAAAGCGACATAGCCCTTAAGCACCAACCCTTGCTCATCGTCTTTCGAATATACCTCTTTCTTCGCGTCGCTATCCTTATACGCGATGGCCAGGACCCTGAAACCGTCGGCGCTTAACCTGTCATACTCCTCCCGCAAGTCGGCCAGGAGCCATTGCTCCATCTCGAATATCTCCCCGTCGAGCTCGTAATGCGTGCAGCGCTTGAATATCTCCTCCGGGGCCCCTTTCGAGATGAGTGCGTGCCTATTGTCCATATCGACGACGACAGACATGATCTTCCTTGAAAAATCGAAAGGCATCTCGTCTATTTTCCTGAACTTCTTAACCGCTATCTTTTCGTGCTTGAGTATGGCCTTATCGAGCAGGTTCTTCAGGCCCGTCTGGTAATAGCTGTTTATATAGGCATATTTAAGGACGTCCTGGTCCTCTTTCCTCACCACATCGCAATGCTTCTCGAGTATGATCTGGTCCATGGTCAGCGTGCCGGTCTTGTCGGTGCAGATGACATCCATCGCGCCGAAGTTTTGGATGGAGTTCAGGCGCTTGACTATCACCTCTTTCTTCGACATCGCTATGGCGCCTTTTGAGAGGTTGATGGTGATAAGCATCGGCAGCATCTCAGGCGTAAGGCCGACCGCGACGCTTAGGGAGAAAAGGAGCGCATCGATAAAATGGCGCCCGCGCATCGCGTTTATCGCGAAGATGGCCATCACCATTATCAACATCACCCGGATCATAAGCCAGACAAAGCTGTTAACTCCCCTGTCGAAACTCGTCTCGATCCTCATGTTGGCGAGCTTGCGCGAGATCTCGCCGAATTGCGTCGCGATGCCTGTCTTTACGACTACGCCGAGCGCAGTCCCGCTTACCACGCTTGAGCCCATGAAAGCGATGTTGCGCAATTCCGAGATCGAGGCTGATTTTACCTGGACCGCCCCCGAGACTTTTTCTATAGGGAAAGATTCGCCGGTCAGCGAGGCCTGGTTAATAAAGAGGTCCTTGCAGGAGATTATCCTCAAGTCGGCCGGTATCATGTCGCCCGCGAACAAGTCGACGATATCGCCCGGCGCTATCTCGCGGATATTTATTTCTTTGGGCCTGCCGTTCCTGTAAACGGTCGCGGTCGTACGGACCATCTCGCTCAGTTTTTCCGCGGCTTTCTCGGAGCGGTGTTCCTGTATGAACGAAAGGAATACGCTCAATATTATCATCATGAAGACAAGCAGCGCGCTTATTTGCGAGCCGAAATAAAGGGAAAACGACCCGATGATGACCAGGACGATAACAAGGGGATTCAGGAATTTGGAGAGGATCTCGGTTAATACGGTCCTCTTCTTCTTTTTGGCGGGTTCGTTGAAACCGTAATATTCGAGCCGCTTCTGCGCTTCTTTCTCAGAGAGGCCCTTCGGGGAGGTCTTAAGCTTGGAAAATATCTCCTCGATCGGGCTGCCGATATAATCAAAAGACGGGTATTGCGCTTTCTGTGTCATGGCGGCATCTCTTCAGGCTGGAGCAGGACCCCTAAAAATTCTCGGAGAGGATCTCGTAAAATGCCTGGGGGTGTTTGCAGGCCGGGCATTCTTTTGGGGCCTCTGCCCCTTCGAACACATAGCCGCAGTTTATGCAATGCCACTTGACCGGCGCCTTCTTCTTGAATACTTCGCCGTTAGCTATGTTGTTGATGAGCCTCCTGTATCTAGACTCGTGGAATCTTTCAACTTTCGCTATCTGCTCGAAGGAGCTGGCGACTTCGGGAAATCCTTCATCCTTGGCTATCCTTCCAAAATCGGAATACAGCGTAGTCCACTCCAGCTTCTCTCCTGCGGCCGCGGCTTCAAGGTTCGCCTTCGTATTATTTATCTTACCGGCCGGGTAAGCGGCCGTTATCTCGACATCTCCGCCTTCAAGATACTTGAAAAATACCTTGGCGTGCTCCTTTTCGTTCTCCGCGGTCTCGGTGAATATATTCGCTATCTGCTCATAGCCTTCTTTTCGCGCGGCGCTGGCGAAATACGTATACCTGTTCCTCGCCTGGGATTCGCCCGCGAACGAGGCAAGCAGGTTCTTTTCGGTCTTCGTGCCCTTCAATGATTTATCCATTTTGATTTTCCTCCTTGGAAAGATGACTATATATACCACAAACGGGGGGATTTTTCAACGGCCAATTTCATTTTTTTGCGACGGGACGCGGGGGCCTGATGTCGAATACGGTTATCTCCGGCCTCACCATGAACCTGACCCTCACACCGGCCTTCCCTTCGGTCCCTATGCCGCGGTTCACGTAAAGGACGGTGTTCCCGACCTTGTATTCCCCTGCTTCATATCTCTTGCCGTATTTCGAAAGGGTGATTATCGCGCCGTAAAACGGGAGCGCCACCTGTCCGCCGTGGGTATGTCCGGCTAGATACAGGTCGACATTTACGCCTTTCAGGTCCTCGATGAGGTCGGGCTTATGGTACAAAAATATGCTGTAATACCCTCGCGGCACATTCTTCAGTAACGGAAACCAATACCCGCCATGCTCGAAATTAAGGCCTGAGATGAAAAAAATATCCCCGTCTTTGTTTATCCTCTCGATCTTCGCGTCCAGGGGATCGAAACCGGTCCCCCCGAACAGGTCGAGCCCGCGCAGGAACCAGTAATCGAAGTTCCCTGTCACGGCATATTTTCCTATATTAGCCTTAAGGCTCTTCAGGGTCTTTTTAAAGACGGGCAGCGCCTTCGGGGAATTTACCGCGTCCCCCGTGAAGACGATGATGTCGGGTTTCAGCGCGTTCACCGCCTCTATAACTTTTTTCTCGTTCGTGCCTTTGGGGTCGGTATGCAGGTCTGATAACTGGACTATACGGAGACTGGCGCGGGATAATTTGCTGCTCTCTATCTCCACTCTCTTGACTTCTATCCAATGCGGTTCTATTAAAAGGCCGTAGAGGAAGCAAAGGATACCGGCCGCCGCCAGGATATGGACGGCTATCGCCGGCTTGGACAGGAAACCGGAAGGCCCTTCCTTGCGCCGTAATTTATGGAGGACCAGCCCGGATATCAGCTGGCCCTCTTTTATGTATACGGCGAGAACAAACGCGAGAAAAACGCCGAGCGAAACGAATTCCCGGATCAGCATCAGAGCATTTTGCCCTTTTGCAGACTAAAGGTACCCTTGAGCTTGATATCCCTGGACGAACTGCCCACCTCGATCTCGAATTCTCCGGGCTTGGCGGTCCAATCCTTCTTATCGACATCATAGAACGCGAGGGACCTCTTATCGAGCTTGAATGTCACCTTTAGCGTTTCGCCGGGCTTAAGATTCACCCTCTTGAATCCCTTAAGCTCCCTTACGGGCCTCTCGACGCCCGGAGCGACCTCCCTTACATACAACTGGGCGACCTCGGCGCCTTCCCTCCTGCCGGTGTTCTTGAGGTCGAAAGAGGCCGTGATATCGATCTTACCGTCCGACACCGCGCCGGGCGTTATCGTAAGGTTGCTGTATTCAAAGGTGGTATAAGAAAGGCCATGGCCGAACGGGAAGAGGACCTTTGTCCCCTGCTTGTCGAAGTAGCGGTAGCCTACGAAGACGCCGTCCGAATAATATACCTTGCCGTTCTTGCCCGGATAAGTGGAATACGCCGAACAATCTTCCCATTTGATCGGGAAGGTTGTGGGCAGTTTGCCCGACGGATTGTAATATCCGAGCAGCACATCCGCGATAGCATTGCCGCCTTCCTGTCCAGGATACCACATCTCGAGGATCGCAGGGACGTCATTTACCCATTCATTCATAATGACCGCGGCCCCGGAATTCAATACGACGACCGTATTTTTATTCGCCGCGACGACCTTCTTGACGAGATCGTTCTGGCTATCAGGAAGGTTTATATCTTTCCTGTCGAAATTTTCTGACTCAAAGCGCCCGGAGAGACCGATAAATACGATCGCAATATCGGATTTCTTCGCGACCTCGGCGGCCTCTGCGGCCAATTCCCGGGGAATATCCCATCCCAACTTAACAACCGCTCCTCCGCCGTTCTCATAGAATTCGACGCGCAGGTCGTACTCCTTGCCCGCCTCAAACTTCATCGTAGTGCTTTTAGTCTCTTCGCCGTGGTCTTTCCAGCTGTCTATGATCTCCCTGCCGTCTATGAAGAGGCGGGAACCGTCGTCGCTCCGCAGGTTCACCTCGTACTCGCCGGTCTTCGGCGGCGTGAGTTTCGCCGTCCACCTGGCGGAGAAATGGTCTTTCTGTATGCCGTCTGCCGGCGGCCCATCGCCCCATGAGAAGTCTATATTCTTGTCGACCCTTTTCACGGCCGGAGTGCCCTCGAGCCTTTGGTTATTGAAATATTCCCCCAGAAAACCGTTTACTTTTTTCCCGTTGAAGACGGTCTGGACAGCCGACGTCTCGATCGGCACTACTTCGCCTTCAAGTTTGCATCCCAACGCGTAATTTATTGCGACTTTATTGCCGAGTCTCTTCTTCAGTCCGTCGAGCGGGCTCACGTTATAGGCAGGCGTCACCTCTGAACTGCCTCCGCCGCCGAACCTGTTGACAGCGGCATTGGGGCCTATGACCGCGATCGATTTTATCTTGGTTATGTCGATAGGCAGGACACCGCCGGTATTCTTGAGCAGGACTATCCCTTCCTTGGACGTCAGGAAGGCCGCCTCTTTGTGTGCCGCCGTATTAAGGGACCCGCGGTTCGGCGCCGGGTTGGCGTCGAAGAGGCCGAGCCAGAACATCGCCCTTAGGATCCGCCTTACCTTGTCGTCTATCACGGCTTCCTTTACCTGGCCGTTATTGACCGCGCTCACCAATTTCGAGTTAAAATTATCCCCTCTCGGCATCTCGAGATCGAGGCCGTAATTCGCCGCGTTGACCGTGCTGTGCGTTCCCCCCCAGTCCGAGACGACAAACCCTTTGAATCCCCATTCTTTCTTAAGAATCTCATTTAGCAGGCGGTCGTTCTCGCTCGAATGATAGCCGTTCACTTTATTGTAGGAGGCCATTACGGACCATGAACCGCCTTCTTTCACCGCCGCCTCAAATGCCGGCAGGTATATCTCCCTGAGCGCCCGCTCGTCGATGACCACATCTATCGTGCCGCGTTCCCATTCCTGGTTGTTGCAGGCGTAATGTTTTACTGTCGCGACGACTTTATTGTCCTGAAGGCCCTTCACATATACTACAGCCAGCCGCGACGAGAGATACGGGTCTTCTCCGAAACTCTCGAAATTCCTTCCGCCCATCGGGACCCTGTGGATATTCACGCACGGCGCGAGGGACATATTCCTGTCCTTTCCCTTGACTTCTTCGGCAAGCGCCGCCGACACTTTATAGATCAGGTCCGGGTCCCATGTCGCGGCCATGCATATGGACGACGGGAATGCCGTCACCGGGCCGCTCCTGGCGACGCCGACCGGGCCGTCGCAACACTTCAATTTCGGGATACCCAACCTGTCGATGGGATACGTCTCCATCTCGTTTCCCGCGATAAGGGTCACCTTCTCGCTGAGCGTCATCTTTTTTATCAATTCATCGATCTTCTTTTCCGCCTGTTGGTCCTCGCCGTAAACAGCCGCAGCCGAAAACAAAAGAAATAAGGCAAGTGAGAGCAGAAAGATCCCGGGCCTATTCATTTTTTTCCATTCCTTTCATCATTTTGCCTATGTCAGGCATCTCCATGGAGAATTTCTTGTAATCGGACGGCACCTCGAACAACGAATCAGGCTGCGGTCCGGTCTTGATATTCCTGTATTCTACGCTCCAGCTTCCGTCCAAAGCGGCAGACTTAAGCGGGAGGTTTGAACCGCTCTCTACCCATTGGAACATCTCGTTCTTGATACCCTCTATTTCGTAGGTTACCTTATATTTGTCCGCCGTCTTGCCGTCCACCGTGTCCTTCCCGAGAGGAGTGCGCTCAAGCTCGCCTTCTACCTTATCCGAGGCGGCCATCATCTTCTTGGCGTCAAAAGCCTGCTCCATATACATCTTTTGCCCGGGGATCAGCACCCAGACGACTTTCTTGTCCACTCTCGATATGGATATGCTCTCGGGGGCTTCCATCCTGCTCTTTTCTCCGCTGACAAAAACCTTGGCGTTGAAGGTTTTGCCCGACTGGGTGGTGACTACATCGGCCGAAAAGTCCACCGCGAAGACGGCCGCGGCCAGCGACAGGACCAGCATGACCGCCAAACAAAAAGAAACCCTCATTATTTTTCCTCCTCATTTATACAAAAGGGGCACAACATTAAGTATATATTGCGCCCCTCGAATTATCCAGTAAAAATTCGGGGACGCCTCAAAAAAGACAACATATCCTATAGTAGCTTGATGCGGACCCGGACGATATCCCGGCCCTGGGGCGCTTCTTTAAGGATGGGTTCCCGGAGGGTGCCGATGCCTGACAGGCTCTCTACGAATTTCGCATAACCGGCCGTGGGTATCTCGACATCGACATATTGGGGCATACCGGTATCTTTATTTACCTCGGTCTTTGTGATTTTGCCCTGCGCCAGCTCTACCTGGTTCTTTACCTTCGAAAGGGCTTCGGTCAAATACGGTTTCAGGCCTATGGCCGTTTCCGCTTCGTGACGGACGGCTTTTTCTTCCCGGGCATACGCTTCTTTAAATTTACTCGAGTCAAAACTGTCCATCTCTGCGGATTTTTGCGCATCGCGCGCCTTGACCGGCTCTTCTGTCCTGATGAGAAGAGCGATCTCAATAGGCTTGCTATCGGAATCGTTTAATCCTTTGTTAATAAAGAGCCCGCCTGTCTTCTTGTCCTCTTCGGCTACTGCCGACCCGCTGCCGGCAGACAATTCACTTTTCATAATGACCCCTGTTCCGGTCGCCATTTTTGCCTTCGGTGCATACGCAAGTTGTTCCATGGGCTTCTTTATGCCTGCCGTAGAGACGATCAGTATGACCGCCGCGGCCATCGCCGCAAGTTCCAGCGGGACTTTGATCTTTACCGGCACGAACAAGGCGCGCATTATCTTCTCGAAGGCCGAACGACTTTCGATGCGCTCGCGCACCTTCTGAAGAAAATTCCCGGGCGCCTTTACCTTAGGCAGGGAACTCATCTGCTTTAAGTATTCTTCTTCCGGCATCATGTCTTTCTTGTCTTCGCGTTCCATCTAGACCAGCCCCTTTAGCTTCTCCCTTAATTCCTGCCTTGCCCTCGCCAGTTTCGATTTCACTGTGCCGAGGTTATAACCCATAATTTCAGATATCTCCTCGTATGAGAGCCCTTCGATATCGCGGAGCACGACAACCGACCTGTGGTCGCCGGTAAGTGAATTTATCGCCTCCTGTATCGTCTCTCCCTTTTCTTTCCTGTCCAGCTCCGCCGACGGGGAAAGGGCCTTGCCGCCTATCTCGACCGGCTGCTCGCCTTCCCCTGTATCTTTTGGCTCGTCGAGCCGCACCATATACCTGTTCCTGCGGTATTGCGCGGAAGAGAGCCTGTTCTTGCACGTGTTTACCGCTATCCTGTAGATCCACGTCGATACTGATGACTCGCGCCTGAAATCCTTCAGCGACCGGTATACCTTGACGAAAGTCTCCTGCGCGCAGTCGTCGGCCTCGCCGTGATCGCCCATGAAACGATAGCATAAATTGAACACCTTGTCCTTATGCTCCAGGACCAGCTCGTCGAAATTTATGCTCTTTTCACTCATTTAGACAATCTTCAGTTTGGAAAGTTCCGCTTCAGGGATAGGCTTTGCCTTCAGGTCCGTATCCACGCACGCGCATACGACCTTCGCCTTCAGCAGCAGGGTGCCGCCCTTCATTATCTCCTGGTCGAAATTTATGGAGGCGTGGCCGACCTTCTCGATCGAGGTGAGCACTTCGATGGTGTCACCGTATACGGCGGGGTATTTGTAGTCGATTTCGACGTGGACGACCGGAAAGATCGTCCCCTTGCAGGCGAGTTCTCCGACATCGACACCTTTTTCGCGAAGAAGTTCGGTCCTGCCTTCTTCAAGATGGTTTAAATACGAGGCGTGATAAACGACGCCGCCGCAATCCGTGTCATGGTAATAAATCTTCTTTTCAAGCCGGCTTTTTGACATGGGATTATTTCATAGGCCTAAAATATACCACTATGTCAAGATGGTGCAAATGGGTCTTAAGGTCCTTCTCGAAATCCACGGCAACCGCTTCGGCCTCCCTGACGGTCATATCTTCCTTCACGACAAAACAGATATCTACGAAGATCTTATCCCCGGCTTTCCTTGTCCTGACCCTGCTGACACCGAACATCCTGGGTTTATATTCATCCACTACCTTCCTTACCTTGTCCCTTATCTCTTTTGACGGGACGGCATCCAAAAGCTCCATAAAATGTCTTTTTATCGTCCTCGCGGGAGGTATAATGAAGACCAGCGCCAGTATGATGGCCATGGCCGGGTCGACGAAACGCGTGATATTGGTGTACCCCTTCTCTTTCAGTACCCAGCCCGCGCAAAACCCGCCGAGTATGCCGACCGACATGCCTGTATCTATGAACCAATGCATGCTCGCCGTATGCATCATCGATGAGTGTGTCTTGCGCGCGGCGGCCTTGATGAATATGCTTACAAATATCCCTATCGCGACTGACAGGCATGCCGCGAGAACAGGTATCTGGTAATTCTCTATATCTTCCGAATGGATGATGTCCTGGATCGCGAATTTAACGCTTATCAGGCAGGTCATGATTATAAGGGCGCCCTGCAATACGACCGTGAACGGCTCGTATTTTTCGTAACCGAAATTGAAGATCTCGTCGGGCGGGCTGTGTATCTTCTTTATGGTGGAGTTCATGAGGAAGGCCACGACCAGTATGACAAGGCTTGCGGAGGCGTCCAATATAAGGGTTATGGAATCTACCGCAATACCCGCCGACGCCGAAATGGCGAACAGCGCTATCGAACCCCAGAATGATACGCTCGCGGCGGATAACTGCCTGCGCTCGCTTTCTTTTTCCGTTATCTCAGGGAAGGTCTTAGCCATAGTCATATTTTACCTTTGGTCTGCCCTATCTGTGCCGCTCCCGAGGAAAAATTTACGGCCGTTAATTAAGCTTTTATTTGGCGGCCTTCAGATATGCCTTGATGATCTTTTGCTCGGTCTTAGGCTTGTCGTTCCTGCCTATGGGCGAGTTCTCTATCTTTTCGACCACGTCATAGCCGGATACCACTTTGCCGAATATGGTGTGTTTCCCGTTCAGCCATGGGGTCTTGGCGGTAGTAATAAAGAACTGGCTCCCGTTAGTGCCGGGCCCGGCGTTCGCCATGGCCAGCAGCCCCGGGCTGTCAAACTGGACTTTCGGGTCGGTCTCGTCCGCGAACGGTTTTCCCCAGCACGATTGCCCGCCCGTGCCCGTCCCTGTCGGGTCTCCGCCCTGTATCATGAAACCTTTTATGACCCTGTGGAATATCAGGCCGTTATAATACCCTTTCCCGGCCAGCGTGGTGAAATTCTCACAAGCCTTCGGCGCTACCTCGGGCATAAGTTTTATCTCGATAGTCCCCTGGTTAGTCTCTAATACAACGACCTGGTCGTCCATGGCAAAAAGGCCTCCGTTGATGTTAGTGCCGGTTATTGCAAAAAATAGAACGGCAATTAAGGCAAAAATCCTCTTCATTGTCCCGTCTCCTTTTTGGTTATTTTACCATACTCTGCGGAAAATTATCTTACTCTTTTAAAGCAATAAAAGCTATTTTTTTGCCGAACGCGGCCGCTTTCTTGCGGATGCCCTTCAGCTTTACGATCTCCCCGGATTCGCGGGCATTAGGGACAAGGAAGGACCTGAATTTCGTTTCGCTGTAATCGGCTATGATCCTGAAAGATCTTTCAACGTTATCCAGCCCTATATCCTCGTAAGCGCTCAGCAGCAGGGCCATCGTCTTCCCCTTCAGCGGCGATTCGAACGTATCGGTCGTATTATCCCATTTGTATAGGGAGAACATCCTGTCGATGATGACCTTCAGCTGCGCGCTGGGGCCGTAGAAATAGAGCGGCGTCGCAAAAACAATGACGTCCGCTTTGGCCATTTTCTTGAGGACGGCCTTAGCGCCGTCGTTTATCACGCACTCATATTCCTTGATCTTCTGGCACGTCCTGCAGGATGTACAGCCGCTGGACTTGTACTTGAGGAAAGCGACGTTTACGACCTCGACATCGGCGCCTTTAGAGCGCGCGCCGGCCGCGAACCAGCCGGAAAGCTTTGCGGTGTTCCCGTTCTTTTTAGGGCTTCCGTTGAGAACCAGTATCTTTTTTGGCATGGTGTTATTCTACGGCAAACAAAAATCCCCTGCAAGATAAATTGCAGGGGACCTTTGATCTTTCTATCGAGTCTCTTTAACGTCCTTCGTTCTTGCGCTTCGAAAAACAGTCCTTGCAATATACGGGACGGTCATCTCTCGGTTTGAAGGGGACTTCGCATTCCTTCTTACAATCCGCGCAAGTCGCTTTATGCATCTCTCTCGGCGCGCCGCCGAACCCACCACCGCCACCACCACCTTGATACCCCATGTTACCTCCTTTTTATTAACAACCACCTTTGATGTAATTTTACCTTAAATTAAAACCCAACGCAACATATTTTATTAGTACGCCGGTAACGGCTGCAAGGGTTTCGCGGCCGTAATACTCTCGGCAACGCCTGAGCCGGGCCTGTATTTGACCTCGACAGTATCTCCGAGCTTGAACGACTTGATATCTTCAGACTTTACGGTAAATTCCTTCTCGGTGCTCGTATTCTGGTCCTTGACCGTGATCTTATTGAGCGACCTCTTGATCGAGACTATTTCACCGGCCAATGTCACGAGGGGCGCCTCTTCCCCGGAAAGCCCTGCCGACTGATCATCTCCCACCAAAGCTTCACGTTCCATTTTTTGCTGGGAAGGGGTTACCGCGAAACAACTCGCCGTGAGGCATAATATCGCGGCCGCTGCCATTATTTTTTTCATCCCTGCCTCCTTGAGATCCTTATCCTTATTAATGAGCGCGAGCTTCCTCTTGCGCGGCCAGGTCTTGATCTCGACCTCGCGTTTCGCCGCCGCGGACCTGGTCGGATATTCCTCTTTATATACTAAACATACGGGCCGGTTGTAGCTGGTGTAACGGCTTTTCCCGCTCAGATGTTCTTTGAAGCGGCGTTCCGGATCTTTGGTCATGCCCGTGTATAAAGTCCCTCCCCTGCACTTCAATATATAAATATACCACATAACCGCGTGTCAGAAGGACCAGTTGACAAGGACCATAAACTCCATCGGCTTCTTATTGCCGTTGTAGTTGGCGAGGCCTATCTGGAGGCCGTCGAGGGATTTCGTATAATTGACAAATCCGAACTGGAGGCCGTGCATTTCTTTGGCATAATTAAATCCGCCGAACTGGAGGCCCTTGAACGATCCTTCGTTATAATTAACCATACCCAGCTCCATTCCTGCGGACTGGCCTTTCGAAACGTTCAGGAACCCGTACTGGAGGCCGTGCATAAATCCTTCATCCCAGTTCACAAAACCCAACTGCACTCCGCTGAAATCGCCTTCCGTGATATTCGCGGCGCCCCACTGCAGGCCGACACCGCGCCCTTTGGTGCGGTTGATGAGGCCGAGGCTTATGCCGCCGACATCCTGGTTGGCGCCATAGATAAGGCTAAGGCTCAGGCCTTTTATCGACTCATCCTCCGGGACGAGCTGGATAGGGTCGAATACCGCTATCTGGATAGGTTTCTCTCCTTCGGCCTTCGCTAATTGCGGCATTAACAACATTACCAATAATACGAAAAATAGTACTTTCTTTGCCATGGCTGGTCCTTTCTGTTTAGACGATAACCATTGACGCACAATATTTAGAGGGGTTCGCCGTTTAAGAAAATGCGACTGATCAAGGCGCGGCCTTCTTTACTCAAGGAAATCTCCGCATAAAGATCTGCTTCTCTTCGTGCCCGCGAGATTTCCAACGTTTTTGTTTCTTCGGCAAAATAACTTTCAATACCGTATTTAATATTTAACTCCATGTCTTTCTTTTCTTCGATTCTTATTACTTTACCGTATTCGACTTTCTGGTTCTTAGGAGGTACAAAATTTTTTTCTTTGCGGGAAACATATCTAATTTGTCCGTCTTCAGCTAAAAAGATCACTACCTCATCACCGGGTCTAAGGTATGACTTCCATGGTTCCTCGCGTTCCCTTACTTTTCCTTCTTCTGTTTGCATCCAAATCTTGCTTGTGGTTTTATTATGAAAATATTGGATCCTGCCCCTCACAATGACTTCACTTGCTTTTAGCGAAGGTTTCTTATGACTTATAGCGCTAACTTTGTAAAATTTCTCTTCCGGGTTTTTAGTTAAAATAGCATAAATATATTCCCCGTTCCTAAGATCTTCCCTATCTATATTTATCTGGCTTATTAAAACCCTGGAGATATCATAATTAATATGCGCATAATATCCGCGAAATAAGTCCAGAGGATCTACAGGGGTAGCCTTTAAAAATATTTTTTGGCCTGATACTATTGTTAACTGATGGAAAATAACCATTCCTAGAATAAAACTGATCTGCATAGCAACAACAATATAGAATTTAAGTTTCTGGCTCATTTATGATGCTTCTCCGGATTTAATCTTAATAATGATATCTTTCCGTTTCTTTTCTAAATAGCCGCCGCCCAATAAAAGGATTAAACCTCCGCAAATAAAGAATAGCGACCGCGGCATCAATTTCCAAAAAACGCTAAAATAGAGTGTTAATATTTGAATAACAAAAAATAAAATGCCTAAATTTACTAAACTGATTTCTTTAAACAAATAACCCAATACGATCACCCCGATTATTTCTAATAATAAAACAAGATTAAAGATAAAAGGATAGAATAAAAATTCCTCGCTTCTGTAATGATTGTGTCTCATCGAGGCTTCGGGAAAGATTAAAGTCGTCATGCTTAGTAATATAACGATCAAAAGGGCGCAGGATTCATAACGGACGATTTTATTTTTTCCCCAGTTCTTAAAAGAAAATACCGCTAAGACCGTGAAAGTTAAACTTACGATGGCAAAATTGACGACCATAATTCCAGGGAACTCACGGCCAAGAATCGAGTAATGGGCCTCATAAACATTATCATACGTCAGAAGGTAAGTATTGAAAAACATAAGAGCGATCCCTAAGAACTTATAAGAATATTTAAGCCTGCCTAGGTTAAGATTTGTTTCATGGACTCTGCCTAAAATATAAAATAAAATTCCAAGATTTAGAAGCACTACAACGCTGGCATGTGTATCAAATCCGCGATTCCAAAAATAAAGGTAAGACATCAACCAAATTATAAAACCCACGAGGTTGGTAAAGATTATGCGGCTGGACTTTGCTTTATAAGTAAGATAGAAAATTAAACCAAGAAATATCAGGTAAAAATAATTCGGTTGATCTAGTCCCGTTAAACGTAAAATATTCCACAGTATCAATAAAATACTGCTCAAAAATAAAATCGGGTTTAATCTTAAGATATAGGCGAGCGGCAATATGCCCAAGGACCAAAATAACACGCCGGCGGGATAATTGGCCGGAAAATGATAGATCTGGGCCACTAAGTATATCCCGGACCCGAAAAGGATCGAGCCTAATAAAATAATCGCTTTTCCGGTTTTTGAATAAGTTTCCCTGATGTAGCTTAAGGTGTAACCTATTGAATAAGCTGCAAAAATACTTGATAAGATCAGTAATAATTTTACCGGCTTGGAAATCCCCCGCCAGTTTGAAGCAAAAAATAAAATTACCCCTATCCCCACTAAAATTGAACCGAAAATAGACAAAAAAGTAATGATCTTCGCCAAAGCGGATTTTTCCGACGCTATTTCCGGAAGGCTATATCTTGAAGTTAAATTTTTTTCTTGTTCAGCCGAAATCAAACCTTCTTTTTGCCAGTCTTCGATTTCTTTCAGGATCTGGGATTTAAAATCGCTTTTCATGTTTGTTTAAACTTGCCCCTTATTGATTTCCGATCATAAACTTTATACCATTTTAGTGCCGTCCTAAAAGGGGGCACTTTACTGGCTTAAATTATACGCTTTGGATTGCCGAGTTTCAATGGTTAACTGCAGCTTCTCTGCGAAAGCGGGGGCTCGACAATAAAAAACCCATCCTTAATGGATGGGTTTTTCTTCAAAGATGGCTCCCTGTGTTGGACGAATTTCGCAACTGGTTACACTCTGATGAAGCTATGTAATCCTCATTGACCAATTGTCACAAAGAAACAGAAACAAATAAATTAAAACGGCTATAACTATAAATACGGCTACCAGGAAAAACTTAAATGGGCTAAACTTTCTATGCAAGATCACAAATTGCCCCTCACGATCCCAAATTGTAACTCCCTTATTGCTAATCGCTTGATTGTTAAAAAACATTGCTAAAAAACTGAGTGGAAAGCTAAATCCCGTTAGAAGCCCAATTATCCAAACCTTTAAACTTCTTTTTAATGCAGCTAAATATCTAAGTTTTTGTCCATTTGAATCTCTGACGGTTATATTTAAGAGCCATTTGCCAGGCGTAGCGCCCCACGTCGAAAGCAAGAGAGATTCTATAAAAACCCATACGAATAGCTCTGCAAATCTAAATCCTGGTTTAGTGCTTGGAAAACCATAGATAGAATCATTAATAAAATAAAATATCCCAATTAATATGAAAACGAAAAGAAAGTAGTCTATGAATCTCGCCCAAAATCTAGCCCAAGCATAATCTATTCTTCTTGTCTGCTGATTCATTGCTTCTCTCCCTATAAACAAAAAACGACTTCACTTTTTACTATTATATCATTTCTACTCTAAAATCGCGCCTAATAAACAAAAACCCTCCGCAATGTTTAATTGCAGAGGGTCTTCAAACTGGCTCCCCCGCCTGGACTCGAACCAGGGACACGTGGATTACAAGTGACCCGGTATTGCTACCGGACTTGGACTATATCATCTCCTACGGCTTTACGTTTAGGAGGCAGGTGCATAGTCTCTGAACCTTCCCTTTATTTCTAAAGGGCTCGGCTGCTGATTACCCCAGAGGGGCTTCCAGACGCCACATCTGCGGCGCTCCGTCAGCTAATACTACGCTGCGGACAATTCTCCTGCTTTTTCAACTACAGTTTCCTGTAGAAGCTGCGCCTTGCACAGTCCACTGCTCTACCAACTGAGCTACAGGGGAGCGGATATTTTATTTGAAACTAATCTTTCAATGAACGTCCGGCTCTTTTGCCGTTTCAGGAAATTCTCAAACTTACGAGCTTCTGTCCTGTTGTGAAATTCTCTGCTATAGACAAGAACTAAATCGCAATTTCTTTTACCAAAACTACTCTTCTTCTCTTTGTGCTCTGATAATCTTCTATCGATATTACTTGTTTCACCAATATAATATCTTCCAGAGCTGTTACTTTTTAATATGTAAACATAATGCATATTTCCAATGATCCCAACTGAGCTATGCCGAATGAAGTAGCTCATAGATGTTCTCGCTTCGGCACCCCGAAGATATTCTACCACGAAACACTACATTCGGGGCAGGGGAGCGGATATTTCACAAAGAACGGTGCTGCTCTATATTATGCCTCAGCGCCGCAGCGTTTCAACAGCGCGGCCCAATCGTCGTCTATCCTCTTCTGGATCTCCTCGACCACAGAAGCGTTCTCCGGCCTTAACAGGTGGCGGAAACGGCCCTGCGCTTTGAGGTAATCCGTGATCGGCTTCTTGGCGGCCGGCTTATAGCTCAGCTTCCAGGCATTGCCGTTCTCAACCTCGTAGAGCGGCCAGAAGCATGTATCGACCGCGAGTTTCGCTATCTCTATCGTCTTATCCGACGGATAAGCCCACCCTAACGGGCACGGCGATATGACGTTCATGAAAGCGGGCCCGTCTACCGAAAGCGCCTTCTGCGACTTTGTTATAAGGTCGTTCCAGTGGCTGGGGCTCGCCGTCGCGACAAAGGGTATTCTATGCGCTACCGCTATGCCTGTCAAGTCCTTCGGGAACTGTTTTTTCCCGATGGATTGCTTGCCGACCGGCGCTGTTGTCGTCTGGGTTCCCATAGGCGTGGCGCTTGAACGTTGGACGCCTGTATTCATATAAGCTTCGTTATTGTAGCAAAGATACAAGATCCTTTGGCCGCGCTCAAGCATGCCCGAAAGCGACTGCAGTCCGATATCATACGTGCCGCCGTCGCCGCCGAGCGCGACAAACCTCATCTCTTCCTTTACCTTGCCGCGGCGCCTTAACGACCTGTATGCCGCTTCAGCTCCTGAAACGGTGGCGGCGGAATTTTCGAAAGCGCAATGCACAAAGCTCGAGTTCCATGCCGTAAAAGGATTCGGCGTCGTCGAGACTTCGAGGCAGCCCGTAGCGCTTCCCACAACTAACGGCATCTCCTGTGACAGGCCCATCTGCCTTACGATTATGGGAGATGCGCAGCCCGCACACATCCTGTGCCCGCCGGAGAGTAGCTCTTTTCTCTTATTAAGTTCTTTTAAGTTTGCCATTTATTCCCTTACCCCCAGGTATGTCACAAGGTCTTTGGCCTTGCCGGTCTTGGCTATCTCAGCCAGGTCCGAATATACCTTATTTATCTCGACGAGGCCCATGTCGCGCCCGCCGAGGCCGTATACGTAATTGACGACCGGCATTGTCGACTTCTTGTAAAGCGCAGCCCTTATCTCATCGAATAAAGGCCCGCCGACCGCGTTCAACGCGTCAGCGCGGTCCAGGATCGCTATCGCCTTAAGGTGTTTTAAGGCATCCGCTATTTCGTTCTCCGGGAACGGCCTGAACATGCGGATCTTCAACAGGCCCGCCTTGACGCCTTTCTCGCGGAGTTCGTCGACGACGGCGCGCGCCGTCCCGACCGTCGACCCGAGCGCGACTATAGCGACTTCCGCGTCCTCGAGCTTGTATCCCTCGATGAATTTATACTCGCGGCCGCATATTTTCGAGAATTCCTTAGCCGTATCGGCTATTACCTTCGCCGATTTTGACATCGCGTCAGCCATCTGGCGTCTGTGCTCGAAATAATAATCCGGGAGGTCGAAACCTCCGAATGTCGTCGGCTTCTTCGGGTCGAGCAGCGTGTATTTCGGTTTGTACTCTCCGACGAATTTCTTGACCTCTGCGTCGTCATATAGATACATGTTCTCTATCGCATGGCTGATGATGAAGCCGTCGTAATTTACTGCTACAGGCAGGAGGATATCGGAATTCTCGGCTATCCTTATCGCCTGCAAGAGGTTATCATAGACTTCCTGCGCGTTCTCGGCCCAGAGCTGTATCCAGCCCGAATCGCGGATGCCCATCGCGTCAGAATGGTCGCAATGTATATTAATGGGGCCTGAAAGCGCCCTGTTCACCAACGGCATCACTATCGGCAGGCGGTAGCTCGAGGCGATATAGACTATCTCCCACATGAGCGCCAGGCCCTGCGATGATGTAGCTGTCATCACGCGCGCTCCCGCGCACGATGCGCCGACGCATGCCGACATCGCGGAGTGTTCGGACTCTACCAATACTATTTCGGTATCTAACTCACCGTCGGCCACGAACTGCGCGAACTTCTCCATCAGCGACGTTTGCGGCGTGATCGGATATGCCGCAACGACATCCGGGTTTATCTGTTTCATAGCGTACGCTGCCGCGTCGTTACCTGTCAAAGCTAATAGTTTTTTGCTCATTTTTCTTCCTTGACCATTTCTATGGCTTTCTTCGGTTTCACCGGGCAGATCGCAGCGCAGATCCCGCAGCCCTTGCAATGAACCAGGTCCATCCCGCAGACCTTGCCATCCTTTATCATGATCGATGAATCCGGGCAATTTATCCAGCACAGGCTGCACTGGATGCATTTTTCCTCCGACCAGACCGGCTTGAACGTGCGCCATGTGCCGCTGTTGTACTTCATCGCGCTGCCGGCGTCCGGATTTATTCCGCCTATGACCACTTCTTTCCAACTGGGTGCTTTTACTTTTTCCGTTTTTGCCATTTTATTCCGCCTTTACCTCTTTATACGCCTGCTCGATCGCCTCAAGGTTGCCCTTGATGACCTCAGGCGTGAACTTTGCCGCGAAACTTTCTTTGAACGTCTCGGTCAGGTTCTCGAGCTTAATGACCCCGGTCGCCTTGATCAGCGCCCCGACCATCGGCATGTTCGGGATGTTCCGTCCGAGCTTCGCGACCGATATCGACGTCGCGTCAACCGTGAATATCTTTCCGCCCTTTATGCCGAGCTTTGAACGTATCTCTTTCGGCGAGAAGACGGTGTTGATGACTATCGACGTATCGTCCTTCATCCCTTCGGTGATGTCGACGACATCTATGAGCGTCGGGTCGAGCACCACGATGCAATCCGCCGCCGTTATCGAGCAGTGGATCGTGATGGGCTTATCGCTTAACCTCGTAAAACTCCTTACAGGCGCGCCGGTACGTTCAGCGCCGAACTCCGGGAACGCCTGGAGATTCTTCCCCTCGCGGAGGGCCGCTTCACCCAGCAGCTTTGCCGCGGTAACGGCGCCCTGCCCGCCTCTTCCGTGCCAGACTACTTCAGTTATACCTTTCATCTTCCTTCCTGTTGTTTAAGTAATACGACATTAACGTCGAGGTCAGGAACAAGAAAAAATAGGCGTTCAGCATGCAGCCGGTGACCTCGCGTAAAATTATTATATGGCCGTCAAGCCCCAAACGCCTGAGGCCCTGTACCACGAACGCGTAAGCTATCCATACGACCAGGGAGATAACGATCATCAAAACAAAGAACAGTATCAGGAGGCCGAATACGCTGAAAAATCTTTCTCCGCAGAAGATGACGCTCCTCCATATGCTCCTGAAAATGCCCCTGCCGTCAGCCGCGGTTATCGCCCACGACAAGCAGATAAGGGCGTAAAATACCGCGAGCAGGAGCGCCACGACGGCCGAGAAGGCCCCGAGGACTGCCGCGGTCAACGGATATAGCTTCGATTCCATCATGGCCCCGCCCATCAGGACGGCCATCACGAGCGCCAATATCCACGCCGGTATCCATAGGACCGCGCTTACGCCGAGTTGCCCCAGGAAAAACCTGCTGCAATTCCCGAAGAACCCATTAAACCCGAAACGCCTCTCTCTTATCGCGTCCCTCGCGAATATCTGCGCGCCCGCGAGAAGATAGTTGAAGCCCAGCACCAGCGCCGCGAAGATGACTACGGTAGCTCCCCAATCCCCCATTTTTTTCATATAAGGAGGGATGGCGTCGT
The DNA here is from genome assembly GCA_028716565.1 of Candidatus Omnitrophota bacterium. Classification (NCBI taxonomy): domain Bacteria; kingdom Pseudomonadati; phylum Candidatus Omnitrophota; species Candidatus Omnitrophota bacterium. Next base: position 85,266 of record JAQUPL010000003.1, on the reverse strand, counting down.
TCGGGGCCGCAAAGAACCTAACGGCTGCGTAAAAGATAAAAATAACCGCTATTATAGGCCATCCCCTGTGGGTTATGCTTAAACCCTGGCCAACCGCCCTAATGACCCTCAAAAAGGCCTCCTTATTGGATGAAAACGGGTAGGTTAGGACTAAATTTTACCAGAGGCGGGGGTTTGTGTCAAGAAATTTGATTCCGGCCTTCGAGCGCCCTGGCGAGGGTCGCCTGGTCGGCGTATTCGAGATGGGATCCCACAGGCAGGCCGTAGGCTATGCGAGTCGTCTTAACGCCTTGATTCCTAAGGAGTTGCGAAATATACAGGGCTGTCGTCTCGCCCTCGGTATCGGCATCGGTCGCGAGGATCACTTCCTTTATCTTATCCGACTTTACGCGGCGCATAAGCTCCTTTATTTTAAGCTCATCCGGCCCTATCCCGTCCAGGGGCGAGATAGCTCCCAGGAGGACGTGGTATAGGCCCCTGTATGCCCCGCTCTTTTCTATGGCGAGGATGTCCTTGGGGCTTTCCACCACCAGTATCTTCGTTTTATCGCGCATCGGGTCGCCGCAGATGTGGCAGGTATCGCTTTCGCTTAAATTAAAACAGCTTTTGCAGAAAACGATGGTATCTTTGAGTTTTATTATCGCTTCGGAGAGGGCGGCCGCGTTCTCGCGGGGGGATTTGAGGATATGCATGACGATGCGTTCCGCGGATTTCTGGCCGATACCGGGCAGTTTAGTAAACTCGGATATCAATTTTTCCATAGTCCTGGTGTAACCGGGCATGTGATTACCTTGATTTAGCGGGATGCGTTAGATTATGTCAGGTGTGACGCATCGTTTCTTTTGAGGTTTCCGCCGAATATCTCGAGCGCGGACTTCACGACTTCGTGGGTCTCTTCCTGGCGCTCTTCCTGCAGGAGGTCTTCTACCGAAACTTTCTTCTCAAGCGCCTCGACTACCTTCATGTCGATCCTCACATTATGCTTCAGGATACCGCTCAAGGCGTTCTCTATCATCTTCCTGTTGCCGTTCGTCTCAAGCGCCTCCTTGTGGAACACGTGTTCCCTGGAAAAAGCTATTGTAAGGACGCTGTCCTGGAGTTTCAGCGGCTGTCCGGGCTGGAGGAATAAGGCGAGCGACATCTTCTTCGAAAGGATCTCGCGCAGGAGGTTCGGCCAGACTTCACATATCCTTTCGAATGAAAGTCCCGTGGCCTCGACCTCTACTTCTACATCAAAATGCTCTTTCTTTTCCGCGTCTTTGGCCGGTTCGGATATCTTTTCGCCTTTATGCTGCGGCTGCGGCGCTGCTTTCGATTCGGGTTTACCGGCCCCGCTCCCCAGCTTCTTCTCAAGTTGTTCGATCCTGTCCAGCATCGAGGTAAGCGAGACCAGGTCGTCGCGACGGGTAAGGCGGATCGCCGCGAGTTCGAGCGGGATCCTCTGCGATATCGCGCGCCTTACCGAATCCTGCGCGCCCATCAGGACCGTGAGGATGTAAAGCAGCGTCTCGTTGGAAAAAGACTTCGCCTGGACGGCCAGCCTGCCGATCATCTCTTTAGGGAGGTCTATAAGCCCCTCAGGGTCGTCGGAAGTCCTGGCGATCAATATATTCCTGAAATGCACGACCAGGGAATTCACGAACTGCGGGATATCTTTGCCGCTGGCGATCACGCTGTCTACGAGTTTCAATATCCCGGCCGTATCTTTATTTATCACCTTCTCGGTGAAATCGAAGAGGACCTCATGGCCCACCGTCCCGGATACGGCGGTGGCGCTCTCCGCGTCTATCTTCTTCCCGCAGAAAGATACGAGCTGGTCGAGCATCGATTCCGCGTCGCGCATTGCGCCTTCGGCGGCGCGCGCAACAGTGTAAAGCGCCTCTTCCTCTATCTCGAGCTTCTCGCTCTTTGCTATCTCTTTAAGTTTTCCTGTGATCTCGTTTACGGTAAGGCGCTTGAAGTCAAATCTCTGGCAGCGTGACAATATCGTCGAGGGGACTTTATACGGGCGCGTCGTCGCGAAGATGAATATCGCGTGCGCCGGCGGCTCCTCGAGCGTCTTCAACAGGGCGTTGAAGGCCTCCTCGGTGAGCATATGGACTTCGTCGATGATGTAGACTTTATATTTGCCGCGGGTCGGGGCAAACTTGATATTTTCGCGCAGGGCGCGGACCTCGTCGATGCCGCGGTTCGAGGCGCCGTCTATCTCGATGACATCGAGGTTCGTGCCGTTCGATATCTCCTTGCAGGAGTCGCAGGCGCCGCACGGCTCCTTCGTGGGCCCGTTCTTGCAGTTCAGGGCCATGGCGAATATGCGCGCGGTAGTAGTTTTTCCTACACCTCGAGGGCCGGAAAAGATGTACGCGTGGGCGACCCTGTTCTGGGCTATCGCGTTCCTGAGGGTGGTCGTGACATGCTCTTGACCAAGGACGCTATCGAAGTCTTTCGGCCGCCATTTGCGTGCGAAGACTATATAAGACATTAAAATAATTTCCTTATGATGACAAGTAACAGCCTAAATTGTAATCCTAATAAATAGATTAGTCAATTAATAATTTTGGAGCTCTTCCCTGAAGGCGAAAACAAGGCATCCGGGGACTTTTATGATCTCTTTTGTCGTCGGGTGGATGCGGTAATGGTGGGTCGCGCAGTACGGCATCCTGTCCCAAACGAAATTATATTTATCCGAACCCAAAAGGTAATAAAGTTCCACTCTTTTTTCCCCGAGGATGGCCTTCGCGATCTTCTTGGAGTTGAATCCGCACGCGATCGAAGCCCCGATCGCCTTTAAAAGGAATTTCTTGTTGATGTATTTTAATAAAGTGAAGAAATATGCCGGCAGGTACCAGAGGAATACCGCCAGGCGGTTTGCTTTTTCCATCTTTTCCGCGAGCGCGTCTATCTCCCTTCCGCATTTGTAAATATTTTTGCGCGGGTCGTTCACCACGAGGTCGACCATCGAATATAATTTGCCTTTTTCCGAAATTATCATGCCCATCTGCCCGCACATCGGGCTGAAATTCGATGAGGCCGATTTACCCGCATCTATTAGTCCCGCGTATTTAAGCGGTTTCATCAAAATATAAATGGCAGCGAGCGGAAAAGTGATCGCCTTCGCTCCGATCTTTTCGCAGAGGAATTTTTCCACGCAGTCGCCGGTAAGCCTTTTATTGACCAGGTCCTTTATATCAGTAACGCGGCCGGAATAACACTCGGTCGTCACCATAACGCGCTTGACGACGTCCTGGTTGTCCATCGCGAACTTTATCGCTTCCGGAAGATTGTTAAGGTTCCATTCTTTCGATGTGGTAAACGAAAGTATTATCCATGCCTTGCCCAACTCGCGGATATTCTGCAGCGCCTTGCGCACGGATTCGTACGCGATAAGGCTTCCCCTTAATTTTATACAGGCCTCCGGGTCGGTCCCGTCGAAGGCTAAGTAGAATTTCCTTATTCCGGCGTCGTATACCTTTTTACAAAAATCTTTATTAGCAATTGTTATGCAATTTGTAGCAATGAAGGTACGCCTCAGGAGCCCGAGCTCTGTCACTTTTTGGACTATCTTAAAAAAATCCGGATGTATCGTCGGCTCGCCGCCTGTCAGTATGACGTGGGTATCCTTGTCTTCTTTCGCTATCGTCTCGAGCATGCGCACGATGTCGTCATACGGGACGTCTTTGCCTTTGGAATCGGCATCGGCGTAACAGACCGGGCACTTCATGTTACAGCGGGTGGTTATCTCGATGAATGACAGCTCGGATTTGCGCATTTGGTGGACCGCGCATTTAAAGACACCCTCGCGGCATTTGGGGATGCCGCAGCCGTAATCTTTAAGATGGTCGAAGAGGCTGATCTTATCCTTGAAGATCTCTGCGTCGGAAGAGACGAGGTCGACCACCTTACCGTGTTCGCTGCATATCTTTTCGAGAAGGATCTTGCCGTCCTCCTCGTAATACTTCCCGTCGAGGTCCTTGTTGCAGGCGGGGCATATAGTCTTTACGGTCCTATTAAACATTGAACTTCTCGGCGACCTTCTTCATGATGGGTTTCTTGTATTTTTCCCACGTGCAGGTGGGCAGTGTCCTGATCTTATCTGTGTCCGGGTCGACATAAACAAAACACGAGGAACACATCGAGAGCCTCTCCGATTCTGTCGTCTTGGAATCCTCGAACGGCAGGATCATTATCTGCAGGACGCCTTTTAGTTTGGTGTCGTTCTTTAATACCTCTTTCGCCTTCTTCCCTGTCAGCAGCTTCCCTATCATCCCGGCCCATTTGATATAAGCCGCCGGGCCCTTTTTCCCTACGATAGCGCCGAAATTAAGGTGTTTCCTGAAAATATTAAAAAGTTTCATGTCCAGGGCCAGTTTCCCGGAGAAGCCGGCTTTGCCGCCTTTATATTTTCCCGCGGCGAACTTCTCAAGCGCCCTGAGGTCGTTTATGAGGGCGAAGAGCGACGTCTTGAGATACTTCGAGAAAGATACGTATTTCTCGCCGTCCGATATAAGATAAGTTATGCTTTCGCAGTTCGGATGGACCCCGAGGAAAGGCATATTCTTGATACCGTAGATCTTGTAGAGGTTCGTCAGGAAGAGCGAGCCGAGCGGCACGAACTCGACATTACCTCCGGCGACCGCGTCCTCGACCATATGCTCGACATCCTCGTGCGTTGTCCTCTCCGGGTCGTAATCGAGCTGTTTAGCGTCCCACATGTGTATCAAAGGCATAAAATATATGCCCCTGATGACATGCTGGTTCTTAAGACTGTAACTGAGGAACTCGCCCATGTCGTTCTTGTTCAGTTCTTTATCTACGACGCTCATCAGGACGACCTTGGCCTTCTTTCGCTTGGCGAGGTTCCCAAGAGCCTTTAATTTCAGGTCGAGCGCCTCGGGATGCCCGCGCAGTTTCGTGTACATCTCGCGGTTGAGGCCGTCAAAAGCGATGTTTATCATCGCGCCGAGGTCGGCAAGCTTGTTGCAATATTCCTCGTCGGCAAGCTTGAGCCCGTTGGTGACCACCCTCATCGAGTAGCCGTATGACTTGCCGAGCTTTATTATATCGAAGAGGTCGTTCCTCATCGTCGGCTCGCCGCCGAATAATTGTATGTAGGGTTTCGGGTCGCGGTGGGCGTAATGCTTGAATATCCTGTCGAAATATTCCATCCTCGGCTCGAACTTGAACCCCATCGAAAGGACGTTGTTTAGGCAGATATGGCAATTCATGTTGCAGCGGTTGGTCGTGTCTATGAATACGATGTCCGGTTCTTTGTGCTTGTTGCATGACGGGCAATTGAGCGCGCAGGCGCCGCATTCGATGCTCATGAAATCGCGTTTTTTGTTATAGAGGCCTGCGTCGCTGGAGATAAGGTATTCTTCGGTGCCGCACTTGGGGCAGCTTTTCCGGAGGTAGACCTTGCCGTCCTTTTCGACGTGCTCTACCGGAACTACATCCTTGCAGGTGTTGCAGAATGCGTAATTTTTCATTTGATCCTCAAAACTGGCGGGTAGTCGTGGACGAAATGCGAACCCTACAACTACCTGAAATACAGTTACTTATAAAAATCTACCGCAAGCGAAGCATGGGCTGGAAAATATCATTAGACTGCCCCATCAATAATTAATTTCCAAAGAAATATCTTAAATGCCTCTTGTTTTGCTTCTTTTCATTGATGCTTACGGAACAATAATCTCTACTTTTGAGAAATAACAAGCATCTCAAAATCCCCTGTCGTCAGCTTGTCGTTTCTTGAGTACGCCCCGAGCTTGGCGCCGAAAATATCGATCTTTTTATACCCCAGCGTCTTTAAAAGCCATGTGAGTTCACTTGGCACATAGTAGCGCTCGTTACAGGTTAATTCCTTTTTAGCTCCCGCATCGTCCTCGAACACGACGGTGTTGTGGTCCCGGAACGTCATCAGATCGAAAGAACAATTTTTACACGCTGAATTGCCTTCTTTGGCCTCGGACTCATAAAATTCTTTGACGGAATGAAAAAGCGGAAATAACCCGTTCAATGTCGTGAATATAAACTTGCCTTTATCTTTTAACGCCTTTGTCGCGTTCTTTAATATTTCAAAATTCATCTCATCCGTTTCCATTAAAGAAAAACCACCCTCGCAGAGCATGATCGCCAGATCGAACTCGCCTTCAAAGGGAAGGTTTCTGGCGTCATGTTTCTGAAAATCAATGTTCAGATCAAGTTCTTTTGCTTTTTCCTTTGCCCTTATAAGCTGTGACTCGGATAAATCAACACCAGTTACGCTATATCCTCTTTTTGTCAATTCGATCGAATGGCGACCAGTGCCGCAACCGATGTCGATGATCTTTAGCGATTTATCCCGGCTTATTTCCTGCTCGATAAAATCACATTCGCCAACAGTCCCCTGGACAAAGCATTCCTTGTCGTATTTCTTGGCGTAATTTTCAAATAATGACTCGTACCACTGCTTCATCGCTGATTCCTATTATCTTTAGGGTTCGCGTCCATGACAACTCAGATCAAAACCGCCACCTGTTCTCGTCGGACGGTTCACTTCAAAAACTGGCGGAGAGGCTGGGATTCGAACCCAGGGACCCACTTTCGCGGGTCAATCGCTTAGCAGGCGACTGCTTTCGGCCACTCAGCCACCTCTCCGCAAGCTAAATTTTGGAGGAAGCGCAGCGGATCCCGAGGGTATGTCCCGAGGGATAGCGCAAGCTATTTCTTCCCTTTTTTCCTTTGTTTCCTGAAAAATTCCGTCAATAATGACCCGCAGTCCTCGGCCAAGATCCCGCCGGTAGCCTTGACCCTGTGGTTCAGTTTCTTGCCCCCTGCGATATTGAAGACCGAGCCGCAAGCCCCTGTCTTAGGGTCCTTCGCGCCGTAATATATATGTTTCACGCGCGCGAGCACGAGCGCTCCGGCGCACATCGAACACGGTTCAATTGTAGCATATATGGAACATCCGGGCAACCGCACGCTTTTGAGATACGCGGCGGCCTGTGTAATGGCTATCATCTCCGCGTGCGCGGTGGGATCCTTGAGCATCTCTATCTGGTTGTGGGCGCGCGCGATTATCCGCCCCTCGTGGACTATGACGGCGCCGACAGGCACTTCGTCGGCCTCGAACGCCTCGTAGGCCTGCTTGAGGGCTTCGGACATGTATATTTCGTCGATCTTGCTCATTTTTAAATAAGAATGGCGCGCCCGGGGCGGGTCGAACGCCCAACCTTTGGTTCCGTAGACCAACGCTCTATCCAGTTGAGCTACGGGCGCGTCGTAATATGAAATTATATCACAAAAACAGGGTTGTCTGCCACTACCGATAATTGGTAAATTGCAGGGCGACGGGAAAATCGATGCTGCGCAGGTGGCTTATCACTGTCTGAAGGTCGTCCTTTTTCGGGGAAGAGACCTTTATCTTTTCGCCTTCTATCTGGGTCTGGATCTTGGAGTTTAAGTCCCTGATTATTTTCACCAGTTCCTTCTGTTTCTCGCGCTCCAACCCGCTCACAAGCTCGATCACCTGGCGGAACGTCCCCTCGAACGCCTTCTCCGGCTCCTTATAGGTAAGGGCCTTGATCGAGATGTTGCGTTTTATCATCCTGCCGTTAAGTATATCCTGGAGGGAGCGCAGTTTAAAGTCGTCGTCCGCGATAAGGGTTATCTTCTTCTCTTCGCGGTTATAATCGATGGAGGATTTGCTGCCCCTGAAATCAAACCTCTGGGAGAGCTCCTTTTTCGCCTGATTTACGGCGTTATCGACTTCCTGCAGGTCTATCTCCGAGACGATATCAAAAGAAAAATTCGCGGCCATCTCTCTACTCCTTATTGTCCCTGCCGGCGCGTTTCCTGGCCAGCGTATCCAGTATCTTCTTGCGCAGGCGTATGCTCTTCGGGGTGACTTCAACAAGTTCATCAGGCCCGATATACTCTATAGCCAGCTCAAGGGTCAACTCCCTCGGCGGCGTAAGCACGACCGCGATATCGGAGGTGGAAGACCTCATGTTCGTAAGTTTTTTCATTTTGCAGGGGCTGAGCGGCATGTCCTCGCCGCGCGGGTTCTCTCCCACTATCATCCCCTCATAGACCTCTACATTGGGACCGATAAATAATTCGCCCCGCTGCTGCGCGTTCTCCAGAGCATAAGCCGTGGATACGCCCGGTTCGATAGCGACCAGCGAGCCGCGCGAGCCCGTATTGAACGCTCCCTCTTCTACTGGTTTATATTCGTCGAAGACGTGGTTTATGACCGCCATGCCGCGTGTCTTGGTCATAAGCGCGCCCTTGAGCCCTATGATCCCGCGCGTGGATATCTGGTATTCTAGATGGAGCGAACCGGTCGCGCTCTGCGAGACATGCTTTAATTTCCCTTTCCTGCGGCCGACCTCTTCTATCACCGAACCCTGGTACTCCGCAGGTACTTCAATGGCCAAAAATTCGAAGGGTTCCTGTTTTATGCCGCCTTTTTCATGGTAAATGACCTCGGGCTGCGATACCTGGAGCTCGAATCCTTCGCGGCGCATCTGCTCGACCAGGATCGCGAGATGCAACTCCCCGCGCCCGGATACAAGAAAAGTGTCCGAGGCCTCAGTCTCATTGATCCTGAGCGAGACATTCGTCTCGGTCTCCTTGAAAAGCCTGTCGCGTATCGCGCGGGAAGTGACGAACTTGCCTTCCCTTCCGGCGAACGGGCTTTTATTTACACCGAAGGTCATCTGGACCGTCGGTTCGTCTATCTCCGGAGGGGTAAGCGGCACGGGGTTCTCCGGGTCGGTGATCGTATCTCCTATCCCTATATCGTTAAAACCCGCGACGGCCACGATCTCTCCGGCTATGGCGGATTCGCGTTCGATGCGTTCGAGGCCCTCGTATGTCAGGATCGCCGTGATCTTGGATACTGTTTTACTGCCGTCCTTGCGGATCAGCGCGGCATTGCTGCCGACCTTTAACGAGCCGCCGGTGATCTTTCCTATCCCCATCTTCCCTTTATAAAAGTCTCCCAGCAGGGCCAGGATCAATATCTGTAAAGGCGCCTTCGGATCGACACTCGGGGGGTCTACCTTCTTGATTATTGTATCGAGAAGCGGAGAAATATTTTCCGAGGGGAGCCTCATGTCGACGGTCGCGGTGCCCCTTATGGCGGAAGCGTAAATTATCGGGAAATCCAATTGCTTGTCGCTCGCGTTAAGTTCCACAAAAAGGTCGAATGTCCTGTTGAGCACGTCATCTATCTGCGCGTCGGCAAGGTCGACTTTATTGATGACCACTATCGCCTTAAGGCCGAGCTCCAGGGCCTTGCGAAGGACAAAACGCGTCTGCGGCATAGGGCCGTCTTTCGCGTCGACCAGGAGCAGGACGCCGTCGACCATGCGCAGGATCCTCTCGACCTCCCCGCCGAAATCCGCGTGGCCCGGAGTATCGACTATGTTGATCTTCACTCCCTTATAGGTGACGCTCGCGTTCTTCGCGCGTATCGTGATGCCGCGTTCGCGCTCCAGGTCCATCGAGTCCATGATGCACTCGCCCATCTCCTCGATGTTGCGCTGGACGTGCGTCTGCCTCAATATGGCGTCGACAAGCGTAGTCTTACCGTGGTCGACGTGCGCAATGATGGCTATGTTCCTTATGTTTTCCTGTTTTATCATATTTTTATTGGGTTAAGGCGGAGGCTATTCTTTGAAGAATATCTTACCGGCCAGTATAAGTCCCATTCCGAGCAGCATTAAGACGAATTGCTGTGCAGACTTGGTAACCTTTCTTTCTTTGTTAAGTTCCGGGATAAGGTCCGTGCAGGAGATATAGATAAAGCCTCCCGCGGCGATCCCAAGCATGAAAGGCGTAAAGCCCGTTATCTTGTCCAGGAAAAAATACGCTATTACCGCCCCGACGACTGCGGTAAGGGCGGTGATGAAATTATATATCAGCGCTTTGACTTTGCTGAAGCCGCCGTAGACGAGTATACCGAAATCCCCCAGCTCCTGCGGTATCTCATGCATCACTATCGCTATTGTCGCTATGACGCCGACCGACGTGCTCGTTAAGAAGGCCGCTGCTATGATCACGCCGTCGAGGAAATTATGTATGCTGTCGCCCACAAGATTCAAATACGTGAACTGGTGGACATCACATTCCCCTTCGTGGCAGTGATACCAATAGAGGAACTTCTCCATCAAAAAAAAGACCATTATGCCGAGAAGCACGCTCCCGAATACCATTTCCGGCGAGGCCTTCTCCACCGCCTCCGGAAGAATGTCCAAAAAAGCCGCACCGAGCATCGAGCCGGTAGCAAAACTCACCAGCACGAAGAATAACTTGTCGAGCGACTTGTTCTTGAACAGCAGCGTAAATATACCTATAAGCGAAATAGCGCTTACGATAAAAACACTTATTAATATATTGGATAAAACGCCCATGGGTTCACCTTTGGCTAGAAGAGCACAGATTATACCTTATTTTTCCGGCCATATCCAGCTTTTTATGGGCCTTAACAAAACGGGCCGGATGGTTAGATCCGGCCCGTTGCAGAACTATATATGCTTTTTCTTAACGGCAGCCCCTGCTGCCCTGTCTCGCGTACCTCTCCTGCCGGGGGTATTCATTCACCCAATACCCGCCGTTCTCGACTTTATACGTCACATAGTGGCCTTCGATGAAGATTTTTCCTTTTCTCGTGTCGCGCTCCCAATGGGCCGGGACCCACTCTTCCCTGCAAGAATACGTCGGTACCCAGACACGTTTGCATGGGGCTTGCTGCTCGACCACATAAACGCGCTTTTCGACAACGGTCGCGCCGCGGTCCTGCCTGATGTTGGTAACATCCATAACGCTGCCGATGACATCGAACTTTCCGCCCGTTAATATCCTCGCCCCTTCGATGCCGGTCAGGACCTTCCCGACCATATCCCAGCTGCTCGCGAACGACGTCGCCGAAAAACTTAAAAGTGCCGCTGCCGCTAACGCTATCGCTATGCTCTTCATCTCCGCCTCCTTTTAGCAGGTGTGGTAATCTTCCCTTTTCCTGCTAAATTAGACGCGGGGCGGAACAAAAGGTTTACTTCTTTTTCCTGTCCATCAGGACCGCGCCTATGATTATGACGCCCTTGGCGATCTCCTGGTAAAAAGGATCTATGTGCAATAGCTGCATCCCGTTATTCAGCGTCCCGATTATAAAAGCGCCTATTATCGAGCCGCCGACGCTGCCGTAACCGCCGGAGAGGCTTGTCCCGCCTATGACGACCGAGGCGATGGCGTCCAATTCGAACATCACTCCCGAAGTCGGGACGCCGGAATTAAGGCGCGCGGCCAGGACCATGCCCGAGACCGCGGCCAGGACGCCCATGATGAGAAAGACCAGGAACTTGACCAGTTTGACGTTTATGCCGGAGAGCCGCGACGCCTCTTCATTGCCTCCGATAGCATATACATAACGGCCGAACCTCGTCTGGTTAAGCGTATAAGCGCCGAGGAACGCTATACCTAAAAACACCGCGACACCGGCGGGCATGCCGCGGAACCCTATCAGCCATACCAGGACGGCGACGGCAGCCGCAATAAACAGGATGCTCATCGCGCCGATAAAATTGAAAGTAAATATTTTTCTTTCGTATCCTGAGCTTTTTCTTTCTTTAACAAATAAGAATACGGTAAGGAGAGCTAGAAAGGCAAAGACCGTAAGGGAGACGGACGGAGAAATATAACTTTCACTTATAGCCGAGAAGCTGTCGTTAAGCCCTGATATCGCCTCGCCCTTTGAAAATACCAAGGCAAGGCCCCTGGCGATCGTCATCATGCCCAGGGTAATGATAAATGAGGGTATCCTGAATTTCGTTACGAAGAAACCATTACATCCTCCGATCGCCGCTCCTGCCAACAGGGTAAGGACGATCGCCGCCGCGGTCCCTTGCGGCTGCAGCAACGCCGCGATGATGCCGGTCAGGGCCACCACAGAACCTACAGACAGGTCGATGCCGCCGGTGATGATGACCAGCGTCATGCCGACGGCAAGTATGCCGTTCACCGATACCTGGCGCAGGACATTAATAAGGTTCCTCTGGGTAAAGAACATGCCGTTCGTCAATATCGTCGTCAGGACTATCAAAACAACAAGGCCTATTAAATTGCCGTATTTCCCGATGATGACCCGGCCGATGCCGCTTTTACCCTGGTTTTTCATTTGCCCCCCGTCGCGTAGAACATTATCTTCTCCTGCGTGGCTTCATTTTTTTGCAGTTCCTTTACCATCCGGCCCTCGTGCATTATCAGTATCCTGTCGCTCATGCTCACTACTTCGGGAAGGTCGGAGGAGACCATGACTATACCCAATCCTTCGCCGGCAAGATTGGTCATCAATTGGTATATCTCGGCTTTCGCGGCGACATCCACGCCGCGCGTCGGCTCGTCCAGTAAAAGAATTTTGGGATTGGTGGCGAGCCATTTGGCGATGACGACTTTCTGCTGGTTGCCGCCGCTCAACGTATTGACTACCGTCTCCGAACTGCGCGTCTTTACCCTCAAGGCGCCTATATATTTGTTTATCAACTCATTTTCCCGGCGCCGCATTATTATCTGGCGCCAGCTTAATTTTTCCAGGCAGGAGAGCGTGATATTCTCCCCTACCTGCATTCCGAGGACGAGGCCGAATAACTTGCGGTCTTCGGTCACCAGCCCGAGGCCGTAATTTATCGCCTCATACGGGGAGCGTATCTTGACTTGTTTGCCCCCGATATGCACCTCTCCGGTTGAATCCGCGGGGAATGCGCCGAAGATCGAAGTGACCAATTCAGACCTGCCCGAGCCCATCAGGCCGGATATCCCGAGTATCTCCCCTTTTCTCACTTTAAAACTCACATCTTTGACCACTTTTTCCCCGGCAAGGAATGGGTGGGAAACAAACAGATTTTTCACTTCCAGGACTACATCGCCTTCCGCGGCAGCTTTCTTGGGATACATATCTTCTATGTTCCGGCCGACCATGAGCGCGACCATCTCCTGCCGGCCCAATTCAGGGGTGCGCCTGGAGGCAACGGTCTTTCCGTCGCGCATCACGGTCACGGTGTCGGTGATCTTGAATATCTCGTCGAGTTTATGTGAGATATATATCATGCTGACGCCGCGGGCGCGCAGCGAATCTATCAATTTCAAGAGGACTTCGACTTCCTGCTCGGTCAGGGCGCTCGTCGGCTCATCGAGGATAAGGATCTTCGCCTGGTAGGAGAGGGCCTTTGCTATCTCGACCATCTGCTGCTTGCCGATACTCAGGTTCTTTATTTGTTCTTGGGCGGGTATGGGGATATTCAGCAGGTCGAGCAGGTCTTTTGCCTGGCTGAAAAGTTTTTTACGGTCGACGATGTCTGTCTTTCCGACCGTCGGCTCGCGGGCTAAAAATATATTTTCCGCGACCGTAAGCTCGGGGATGAGGTTCAATTCCTGGTAGATGATGGCTATGCCGGCGCCCTGGGAATCTTTCGGGCCGTTGAAAATGCAGCGCTTGCCCTCTATGGAGATCTCGCCGTCGTAAGTGTTGGCGGGATACGCGCCGCTGAATATCTTCATGAGGGTAGATTTACCGGCACCGTTCTCGCCGACCAATCCCAGGACTTCGCCTTTCTTAAGCTGGAAAGAGACGCTGTCCAGGGCGCGGACGCCGGGAAAGTCTTTCGTGATGTTCTTAGTCTCTAAAATAACCGGGTTTTCCAATTTGATGACCTTAAAATTTCAGATCGGGCCAGCGGTCTTTCATCTCTTTGACGTTCTCTTTTGTGATGAGGCGGACCGGCGTGAATTTTACCGGCACTTTATATTTTCCGTTCTGGACCATCGCATCGGATTCAATCTCTGCCCCTTTGGCGATGCTGATGGCAACCTGAAAACTGATCAACCCCAGATGATAGGGCATCTTGTCGACATCGGCGCTGTTCGTGCCGTCGATTATCGCCTGGCAGCTGTCCTTGTCCGCGTCCGAGCCGACCGTGATTATCTTGCCTTTCAGGCCCTCGGCGAGGATAGCCTGGACCGCGCCCATTATCATTCCGCTGTTGTTGGCCGATATACCCTGTATATCGTTATTGTAATTCGTCAGCGCGTTCTCGGTTGTAGCCATCGCCAGGTTCCTCGACCACGCCTTATGCGTCTGGTCCACGACTATCTTCATGCCCGGATAATTCTTCAGGATATCTTTATTTCCGGCGGTTATCTCCTTCGCAACATCGTTACCCGACTCTCCCTCGAGGATGACGACGTTCCCCCTCCCGTTAAGCTTTTCCGCGAGATACTTAGCCTGCGTCTGCCCGACGAGGAAGCTGTTAGCGGTGACGTGGCAATTTACGTTGGCGTTGACCGGCAGCCTGTCCATCGAGATTACCGGCACGTTCTCTTTTCTCGCCTTCTCAACGAGGCTCCCGGCCGCGACCGTATTGACCGGGTGCAGGATCAGGACGTCGATGCCCTGCGCCAGAAGGTCTTCGACATTGGCAACCTGGGCCATCTCGTCGTTATTTGCCGCGACCCAGTAGATCTCCGCGTTATATTTATCCTTATTATCCATCATCGCCTTCTTCATAAAAGAATATACCGCCTCTTTCATCGTAGCGACGCTTACGCCGACTTTTATTTTTTTGTTCGCGCCTGCGGCATAAGAGATATTTGCCGCCAGGACCGTTATCGCCAGGAAAACCATCACGACCTTGATATATCTCATGTATCCTCCGTTTAGTAAGCGATTGGCGGCTTCTACCGGACCACCTTGTATTTGCCGCCTGCCGTTCCCTGTTTCGCCAGTCCGAATCCCATAAGAAGGTCCTTTATCCTGCGCCCGATCCGGCGCGAGACGAACCTGTGGTTCCTGATCAAATTAACGATCCGGGACCGGGACAACCTCCGCCTCGTCTCAAGCGCGCGGCTGAAGATATCCAGCCATAAAGGGGAGTTTTCAAAAGTATACATCTTCCAGGCATAATCTGTCAGCCAAAAACTGTCATCGATCACGCCGTTCTTCTTGGCTATATCGTAGACCTTTGTGCCGGGGAATATCATCAGTCCGTTAGCTATGCCGACCGCCGAGGGCTGCGCCCGGTCCATGGAATCCACGGTCTCGTTGATCGTCTCCCACGTCTCTCCGACGCAGCCGGCAATGAGGAGGACCAGGGTCCTTATCCCGAACGAATTTGTTAATTTTATGGCCTCTTCCTGTTTTTTTGTATTTATCGGTTTTCCCATGATCTTAAGCAGGATCGGAGAGGCCGTCTCCACGCCGTAACTGATACTATAGCAGCCGGCGTCTTTCAATGCCTGTAATATTTCGGCATCGACACAATCCGTGCGCGTAACGATGTCAAAGACTATATCCAGTTTCCTGTCCGCGATGCCGCGGCACAGGCCTATAGCCGCTTTCTTATCCACTGAAAAGCAGTCGTCATTGAAATGGATGTGCTTTATGCCGAAGGTCTTATTCAAAAGCTCCAACTCCCCGAGCATGTTTTCCGGGGAACGGTGCCTCCATCTTTTCCACATCAGCCTGTTGGAACAAAAATTACAGTCGCCTACGCATCCTCTTGAAAATACCACGGAGATGCGCGGCTCTTTAGCGAGGTCTATGCCGCGGTAGACGCCTTGGCCGTCCGGAGGGTAGCGTTTCAGGTCGAGGAGGTTCCAAGCCGGGAACGGCAGGGTGTCCAGGTCCGCGATAACGTCTGACCTCGGATTTATGACAACGCGGCCGTTCTCGCGGTACGCTATCCCGGGGATAGTCGAATAGCTTTTATTTTCGCATACATCCCGCAGGACATAATCCGCTTCGCCTATAGCCGCTATGTCTATGAAGGGGTAATTCTCGAGCATCTGCCTGGGCATTACCGTAGGATGCGCCCCGCCGACAACTACCGTTGCTTCAGGGAGGATATCTTTCGCCAGTTTGGCGATCTTTAACGCCCTGGCCCTGGCATAAGTATGGCAGGTGATACCTATGATATCGGGCCGGTAATCCCTGATCGTCTCCTCTACGCCTTTCCATCCTTCTAAAAACCCGTCGACGACCTTTACCGGGATATCATGTTTTTGCAATACCCCCGCGATATACAAAAGGCCTGCGGGGGCGGAAGAATGCTCTCCCATGCCGCTTTCAGGAGGATTGACCAGCAGGACTCTCTTCATAGGGAAGCTCTTTTCGCGATATGCCATAAAATAAATGGCGGAGAGGCAGGGATTTGAACCCTGGAGGCCCTTACGGACCTACACGCCTTCCAAGCGTGCTGATTCAACCGCTCTCACACCTCTCCGTGAAGCAATATATTACATTATTCCCGACGGGAAATCAATAGGGTCAATCTACTACTTTAGAAAAGGTCTCCGAGCACGTAACATCATTCCCGAAAGTGGCCCTTGACCCCACGGCCTTCACGGACTGCAGGCCGTCCATGACAGGGTAAACCAACTCATCCAGATAAAGCTTTACCAGCGGGAGGTCCATCTTCTGCGAAGGCTTGCGTTCAGCCGATGCCCGCATCTGTTCAAGATTCTTCTTATCCTCATCGAGCATATTCCGCTTCAGCGCGATATCTTCTTTCA
This sequence comes from Candidatus Omnitrophota bacterium, assembly GCA_028716565.1. NCBI lineage: Bacteria > Pseudomonadati > Candidatus Omnitrophota > Candidatus Omnitrophota bacterium. Next base: position 68,721 of record JAQUPL010000003.1, on the reverse strand, counting down.
GGTTGTCCGATTCGGCTTGCTTCGCAGCCGTATCAGCCCCTTGCGCTTTAAGGCCTTCTATCTCCTTTTCAAGCGCCTGAAGGATCGCTGCCGATTTTTCCAAGTCCGCCTCGCCCTCGGCTATATCGGATGCCAAAGCGCCGGATTTGGCCTTTGCCATTTCCTTGTATTTCTCGGCTTGCTTCTCCGCGATCACCATCCATCCGTAGAGCCATTCGCATATGCTTTTGGCCCTCAACATCAAGACGTCGGCCTTAAGGAAATATACTGAATTGCACTCTCCTGTAAGACCGTGATTAACGGCCTTGAAATCCTCATTCTCCAGGAGAGACTTTAAGTCGCCCTTCGACGTGTCTATCGACGCTTTTATGGGTTTTCGCCCCAGCGATACAAGCAGATAATCCCCCATATAACAGTATGACGGCTGCAGGTCCGTTCCGAAGGGCAGATTGATATATTTCAGGTCGACGCCTTTATATCCTTCCGATTGAAGGGAGATTTCGCCGTCTTTCAACAGGGAATCCAGGGCCTTTTCGATGGTCGCCTTGTTTTTCACTTTGAAACAAGCGACGAATTCCATCATGGGGAGCAGGCCTTCTACGTTGATGTCCATAAGGATAAAAGCGGCTTCATCGCCCAGCGCGGGGATCAAATCATTATCAAGGCTCATCCCGATCTTAGCTTCCAACCCGGAGACAAGGCCTTTTAGCGGAAATGCCTTATCGGGTTGGCCGGCCTGGGCGGACTGCCGCTCCATTTCGGAGCTGATGTATTCCCAATACGACTTAAAGTCGAAAGTTCCCCATTGGTAGCTGATGGCATTTTCCGGAGCAAACTTGACGGTTTCGTCCTTCCGGGGCGCAAGGGAGTATAATTTTGCATAGAGGGGGATCATCTTCGCTCTATCGTAAAAAAATACGGCTTCTAATTTTTTATTCCCCGCGAAATAGGCATAACCCATCGTCTTGAAACCCGAGTACAACCCGAGCATCTTGCTGATCTGCTCGTTTGCCGCAGCGGGTTGTTTGACATGGGAAACAAGTGATCCGATATTGCCATAGACAGCGACGCTCGCGTTCTTTGAAAGCTTCAACATGGTAGAGATGTAGTCCTTGTCCTGGGAAAGGGAAGGCCTGTCCTTGTTGACGACATCGATACAGGAAGCAGCGGCTTTCTTCCCGGCACCGATTATCAACAGGTCCTTTATATTCGTATAGGCAAGATCGGTATTATCGTTGATCTTGACGATCGTGATCTTCCTGCCCTTATAGGTCTCCTCGGATAAGGCAACCTTTTTTTCCGATCTGTTTATGAGTTTTGACACGAATTCGATAAAATCGGCCTCCGGCCTGGTCCTCGTCACTAAGACAGCGTTTGACGCGGCGTCCTGTATCGCCCCGGGGCCTATCTCCTTGATGTTGCCCGGATATACCGCGAGCACCATCTCTTTTCCGAAGAATTCATTTATCGCCTGGCCGCCGAAGGCGCTTGAGAGCCATTTCCTCGCGTCCTGATATTCCTCCATGTCCTTCTTGCTCGCGCCGCTTTTTTCCATCAACTTCCCTATATCGATATTTTTGATGTTCTTCCAAAGCCGCGTGCCCTTGAACTCATTGATCTGTTTTTCCACATCCGTGATCCGGATATACGCTATTGCGCCGGAGGGAAGGACATTATCTACGGGAAGTTTGGCCGCCGTTAATTGGTAAATTATTACGGCCGCTAAAACCAAAGCTAAGACATAGGCAATAATTACCGGCTTTTTCATCTTATCTCCTTTTATTTAAATCGATGTTAAACGAGGGCGGCTTTCTAGCTCTCCGTATCTTAATATACTACGATATTACCGTCGAGAAGTCAATGAGTCGGGAACCGTTTAGGCGGGGATACCGGCGGGGAGTCTATTTATTGCTCTAATTTTTCCTTTTTGCGATACCTAATAATCCTAGTAAGCCGGAGCCTAGCAATAACATGCTCGCCGGTTCCGGAATTGGCGCCCATGGAGTATCACCGGCATAACAATCGTCAAAATACGCAGTGCCGCTGCCGTTTCCCCATGTCTCCAAAAGAACGGCATACCTGATAGAAGTCGTACCTGCCGGAGCAACTGTCTCCCACCACCAAGCGCCCCACTCGCTTCCGTATGCCTCAGATACCGATCCCTTAACCGGAGAGCCTATGGTAACGTCAGGCGCGCTTTCAAACGCTATTTCCAGGGTCGCCAGCGAATGGTTGCCTCCCAAAGGCGCCGGTATATTCAGGGGCTGACGGACATATAATTTGTTTCCGGCCGTAAAAGGTATCCTCTGGCCCCAGCCGCCCCATGTGCCGGCAGTACCCGCAAACTCTGCCTTTGCGGAATAAGATCCGCTCCACTTGATAGCGGATTCCTTTGTTCCGATCACGCTTGGGTCATTGAACATACTCCACCAAGCTGCGGGAACCTCTGCGCCGCCTGCGCCCCATGGCCCCCACATCTCAAAATCGGGATTGACCAGCAAATTGCCGGCGTGCGCCGGAGATGCCGGGGAAAAGATCAGTCCAACAATCAATACGAGAAAATATGTCTTTTTCATTTTTCGGTAATTTCGGTTATTTTGCCCACAAGGGCAATCTTGAGGAAAAAAAATACAAAACCAGAGCTAATCCGAGTTACATCTTAACTATAGAAGCTATTTTACCATGCAAGCGGGCTTTATCAAGGAAATTAAATTGCTTTTTATGGGTAAATTTTTAAGGGCTGGCGCCGTAATTCGCTATCTTATTTTCTACTTCAACCGGGATATCTATGAAATTAACGCCGACATAACAGAGGCCTTTTTCGTTCTTCTTGTGGACCACTTTACATTTAAATTCCGAAATAACCTCTTCTTCGGGAAAACGGACCTTCAGCAGTAATTCCCCCGCGGGGATATCATTCGGAAAGATAAGCAACATGCCTTTTTGGGAAATATCTTTTATTTTCAGCGGCTGCAGGCGATCTTTCCCTGACGGTTCGAGGATCTCGACCCTGATATTGCGGGCGGGATCGAACCTCATCCACCTCCTTTTTTCGATGGTCGTCCGATTGCGGCCGTCATTCTTAGCCCTGTAAAGCGCCTTATCGGCTGCATCTATCAAGACATCGAGGTTTTTGCCGTTTGAGGGGAAAGATGCGACGCCGGCGCTGAACGTCAACCGGATATCCAAGCCATGCTTGAAGTGCCGGCCCGCCATATGAAGCCCGGAGAGCCGCTCCCTTATCCTGTCCACGGCTACGAGCGCCTCCTCGGGATTCTTTTCGGGAAAGATGATAATAAACTCCTCACCTCCGTACCTGCCTACGGTATCGATAGCCCTTATGTTGTTTTTGAGCGCATCCACAAAAGCCTTCAAGATATCGTTTCCGGCCTGATGGCCATACGTGTCATTAATGTCCTTAAAGTGGTCTATGTCGATTATTATTATCGATGTCTCTTTTTGATAACGTTCACTGCGCTCTATCTCGTTCTCGAGTATTTGCATGGTCCATCTGTAATTTACGCAGCCGGTAAGCTCGTCCTTGTAGGCTAATTCCTTTAATCTTTCTTTCAGCCTTTTTTCCATCTCGGAAATGTAGCCGACTATGATGCCCCCGAGGGAAAAAGCTAACAGCCTGAAAGATGCCCCATTCAGTACGAGGTCCCTGAATGGCCAGTCCCTGAAAATGATTATTTCCGCGGAGAATATCAGTACGGAGGCCGCCGCCGCAAATAACCCTCCGACAGACCCGAACCAGATGCCGGCAAGCGATATCACGATCAAATAGAGATAACCCAGGGATACGCCGAAAGAGTGCACCGCTACCCTTGCCAAGATAAGGGACAGGAACATAACCGCAATAACAGAAAACCTGAAACTGTTCGATGAAATGGCCTTTGAGATACGCGAAGATAACTTTCTGGTTATCCTGCCATAAAACCCCTTGATCCTGCAATTAAAACCATCTCCGAAGAGTGCGGCGCGCGCCGTCAACGCAAGTTCAGTCATCTATTATATTCTCCTTTAGTTAATGAAGATGGCGGAGAGCGGGGGATGATAATGCCTCCGCTCCCAATGGCATTATAATAAATAAGTTACGATTATGCAACCCATCCGCTATACAGGAATCGTACAGTTTTCAAGCGGGCGCACAAGCCTTAGAACTTATACCTTATATCAGCCCAACCCGTATGGGAGGTGTAGTCCTGCTTGTATTCGAAGTCATAGTTGGCATCGACGCTCCAATTGCCTTTAGTGACGAGGGTAAGACGTCCGCCGACGTTTAAGGCGTCGCGCGCAGGGGTGAACCCCTGAGTGGCGAATGAGCCGCCGCCGCCTGCGAAGGTCGAGGTCGTATCCTGGTTATCGTTTATGAAGTCATGGAGCCACCTTGCGTGGACCTCGGGGGTTAATGTGCCGTAGCCGAACTCAAATGGATGGTCGAGTTTTGCGCCCAGGCCTGACTGGAGCATGTCGTAGTCCTGTTTCGCAACACTTAGGTTTAGGGCGTCGGCGCCAGTCTCGGTATACTTCTGAAGGTGCAGGTGGAGGTATTGTAATGATGCGATAGGTGTTATGTTTACATGCTTAGTCTTAAATGTATAGCCGCCGTCAAAAAGGACCGAGTACTGCTGGCCTCTATAGCTGGAGTTGGCCCTTCTTGCTATCGTGCCTACGGCGATATCCCTTTTTGACTTATATGTGTTATAGGCGAAGGCAAAAGCGCCATTTACGTAGTAGGGCTTCTCCGGGTCGATGTATCCGCCGTAGAAAGTCGACTGATAGCTGTTGATGTAGGTCTTTCCGCTGTTGTCTTTGGAATTTACGTTGGATGCCGCATAGCCGCCGCTTCCGCCGAACCTTACCTTCTCGTGAAAAGCGGGGATATCACCGCCTAAAGCTGTGCCCCAGATGGTGGCGGAATAGCCGTTACTGTTACCCCTGGCATCCTGGTGGGCGGCCTGGCCGAATCCCCTGCCCCAGGCCTCAAAGCCGCTTGACCCTTTGCTTCCGGTAGAGACGCCGGTCTCTTCCGCTTGACGCGCCTGGGCGTAGAGGTTTACCAGCCTGTCCTCTGAGGCGCCGATAAACTGGACGATGGCGGTATTGCTGACGTTGGTTACACCGCTGTCTACGACCGGGGTGAAGGTTGAAAGTGCCTGGCCGACGTCTGTATTGCTCATTGAGTCCAGGGTATCCAGGACGTCTCTCATATCGGGGGTGGGGTCAACGACATCGTCTAAGACCTTACCTACCTTCTTGCCGTTGGGATCGCGGCCATCAGGCTCGAATCCTGTCCCCAGGCGACTTACGGTCAGGATGAGGTCGCCGTTTGAGCTCAAACCCGTAAACGTATATTTGGGATTAGAGGATGTGATAGTGGTCGGGACAGCTACGTTGAGTCCGCCGGTGCCGTTGATTATCTTAAGGGTGGTGTTATTGGGCATGTAGCCGCCGACGGTGACGTTGACCGTACTTCCTGCATCTACAACGGCATCGCACAGGGAGGTAATATTACCGAAGGCAGAGGAGGAATTCGCGGTAAGATCTAATGCAGAACCCGCGTTCTGGGTATAAGTACCGTCGACCGAAAGACCGGTCGTGCCGACGCTTAAGGTAGCGTTATTGGTAAGGTCGCCTGTGCCGACGGCATTGGCGTTAGAAACCTGTAGGGTGCCGGCGGTAATTGTCGTTCCGCCGGTGAAGGTGTTGGCGGTATCTAAGATAAGAACGCCGATCCCGTCTTTGACCAACGCAAATCTTCCGCCGCCGCCATCAGCGATAAGCCCGGAGAATGTCGTTGAGGTATTGCCGCGCGCTAACGGGATATTCCCTACTGTCAGGGTCTTATCCGCCGCTCCTCCGTTATTTACCGTCCCCGATCCGGAAAGTGAAGCTATGGTTTCGTCAAAATTATTCAAAGACAGCGTCGCTCCTGTGGCAACCGTCACTTCCGATATATCGCCGAACGCCTGGGTCGCGACACCTGCCTCAAGAATACCGGCATTTACCGTAGTTGCGCCGGTGTAGGTGTTGGCGCCGCTTAAGGTAAGAATGCCTCCGTCGTCTTTGGTAAGTCCGGTGACTTCACCTATGACGCCTGAAATATCGATATCGCCGTCGCCCGCCAGCGTAAGGGCATGGACGCCGCCAATGGCCCCGCTTATCGTTAACTTACCGTTATCCGAATAAATGGTCGTATCGCCGGCTTGGGTAATTGAGCCCGAGATGGTATTATTATCGCCCGAATTGACGATTGCGCCGTAGTTGCCCGGGCCTATTCCCTGTACCGAAATAATATTGTTAGCTATGGTTACATCCGTCAAATCAGTTTCAAGGACCAGCGTGGCGCGGTCGGCAACGGTTATATCACTATCCACTCCCAACGCATCGCTGCTCCTGGCAATAATACCCCCTGTATTGATGGTAGTGTTACCCGTATAGGTATTGGCCGCCGACAAGTAGAGACCACCGGTCCCTTCCTTTATTACGGAGCCGGATCCGATACCTATCACGCCCTCTACAGATATGTTGCTTTCACCGGTAAAGGTAAGGTCATAATTGTCCGCGCTGGTAATATTACCGGTTATGGTCAACGTACTGCTGATTGAACCGATAGACGCGTCCCCGGTCGTAACAATTGCGCCCTTGATGGTATTATTCCCGCCGGCATTATTAATAGCCCCTATGCCGGTATCACCCGCGCCTGCCACATTGATGCTATTCGATATTTCTACACTGCCTGCGTCGTATCCCACTGTTCCAAACAAGAGAGCAGTCCCGTCATTTATCGTCACAGCGCCGGTTCCGAGAGCATTATCCGCCGTGATATCTATTACACCGCCATTAATCGTCGTGGCTCCGGTGTAGGTGCTTGTGCCGCTAAGAGTAAGGGTTCCCGCGCCCTGTTTAGTAAGGAATAACTTACCTGCGCCTCCGCCATCTGCAATGGTTCCGAAAAATGTCGTTGAAGTATCGTCTCCTACCGTAAGGGTCCTGTCTATCGCTCCTGTGTTAGCAACGGTGCCCGATCCGAAAAGTGAACCTACTGTCGCGCCGCCGGCAATATTCAGCATACCATCGGCTGTAAGATTCCCTGTAGTCACGGATGCCCCGTCAAGGGTCAAAGCAGCGTCCAGGTCAACCTGTAGAGTGTTAAATGTGGAGGTGCCCGTAACGTGATTCGCTCCACCCCATACCCGGCCGTTCCAGGCACTGCCAGAGCTGCCGATATTTCCGGTTGTAACCGTGTTGGCTGTGGCATCGGCCGCAGTCCCATCATATCCGAAATTCACGGTAGCGCCGCCCGCGGCGCCGGCGTTATACAAGATCCCCGTGATCGCCGAATTTCCGTATAAATCAAGCTCGTTGCCGGTAGAAGATGAACCGGTGCCCATATAGATCGCATAAGTACCATCATTGTTTGTTATAGTATTGTTATTGATTATCTTACTGTTACCGGACATTATGGAAACCACACCATAAATCAATCCGCCTTCGTTGGTTGTGGTCAATGTGCCGTGATTCGTTACGGTCCCGCCGTTCGCCAAAGAAACAGCGGCGCTACCAAACGTATAAGTATTAATATGTCCCGTTGATTCAATAGTAACGGCTGAACCGGATCCTGCAGTAATGCCGTTCGACCAGTTGCTATAACCGCTACCCTGCCTAAGGACATTAATGGTACCGGCCACATCGACTATGGCACCGGTCCCGGTATGGATGGCATCGCCATTCGCATTGACGGCATATCCTAAATTTTTGACTTCTCCTCCGCTTTGCACCGTGACATTGGCATTATTTCCCAGATCAATAGCCCATGCTGCCGTGTTGCCACTCCCCCCCTCAGCCGAAACTGTTCCTCCCACGGTCACCGTTACGCCATTTGCCGATGGGCCGTGAATTGCCTCAGTAGTACCTGTGGCGGCTAAAGTAGAACCGCTATTAATAGTAACTGTATCCGGGGGACTTCCCGTGGGAAGATTAATTGGAGCGGTTGCCGGAGGAACGGTGATATCAGTAGCATTAGCCGATGCAGAGAAGGACAATAGGCAGGAAATAAACAAAATGAATACCCTGGCGGGCCATTTTTTGTGAGAGGACGTGTCCATATTTTTATCTCCTGTTAGTAGAAATAATTTCTTGAACAGATTCATATGCAAAGTGAACTGCCCCAGCTAAAAGTGGTACAGTTTTCAAGCGGGGCACACCAATATGACAGATGTAAATCTTGGGCGGCGCTGCACTCACTGCCTCGCTTGTCGCTCGGCTACGCTCGTTGCGGCATCCGCCATCCTTTCCGTTACCCGGAAAGGATGGCGGAGAGTGGAGGATTCGAACCTCCGGTCGACTTACGTCGACAACGGTTTTCGAGACCGCCGCATTCGACCACTCTGCCAACTCTCCGCAAGCTACATTATGGGAGAAGCGCAGCGGATCCCGCGGATATATTCCGCGGGATACTCGCGCACTTAGAAATTAACGACTCTGGCGGAGAGGCCGAGATTCGAACTCGGGGTGGGCATAACACCCACAACAGTTTTCAAGACTGCCGCTTTCAACCGCTCAGCCACCTCTCCGCTCGCTCTATTTTAGTGGTAGCAAGCAGGATCCCGACGACATATTCGTCGGGGTACTCGCCTTGGTACATCCAAAAGTATCTCATGCAACAACTATATCATATAGTTTACGCGCCCCTCAAGGAAAACATCTGCCTGAAGAGCCACAGGTACATATCCCTCCCGACTTCGTAAGCGTTTATCGCGTAATTCTTGAACGAGAAATCAAAGAACACGAAATTCAGTATGGCCGCCGCGATGCTTAAATTTATAAGGTATATCAGGACTATCGAAAATAGGTAACCGCTCTTCACGAGGTCCGGCTGTTTCGTCTTCAGGAACTCGACGGTCATGACGAAATGAAAAGTCAGCGTCAGTCCGACCGCGAATAGGAAGACGCCGATAAAATCCCTTATATCCCAGATCTGCTTGGCGATGTACCAGATGAGGATCATCACCAGGGTATACGTCGGGAAGAAATAGGGCGCGAGGCTGATGAACAGGTTTGCCTTCGTCCCCTTGACCTCCCCGCCTTTCTTCGAGACCTTGAAGCTCTTGACTTTCCCGGCTGAGACGAACATCGCCAGCGCGTGCGTCAGCTCGTGCCCGAAGATATATACGACATTCGGCTTGAAGAGCACCGTGTGCATTATCAGGTAGACGACGATGCCGAGCAGGAAAAACCACTGGTTGCTGTCGACCGAATAGATCTTTCCTATCTCATGATACAGCGAATAAGAGGCGGAGATGACGAACGGTATGGCGAGTATCGAGACGATGAATTTTGTAATGCGGCCCATTATTTTTTCGGCGGGACTATTTTGTCTTTTCCGTCCATGTACGGCCGGAGGACCTCCGGGATAGTCACGCTGCCGTCCTTGTTCTGGTAATTCTCGAGTATGGCGATGACCGTGCGCGCCATGGCCACGCCCGAGCCGTTTAACGTATGGACATATTCGGACTTGCCCGTATCTTTGGAACGGAATTTTATGCTGGCGCGCCTCGCCTGGAAATCCTCGAAATTGGAACAGCTCGAGACCTCAAGCCAGGCGTTGACACCGGGGGCGAATGCCTCAAAATCATAGCATTTCGCCGCCGCAAAGCTCAGGTCGCCGGTAGATAGCGCGACGATCCTGTACTGCAGGTCAAGTTTTTGGAGGACCTTCTCGGCGTTCACGACGAGTTTTTCGAGCTCATCATAGGACGTGCCGGGTTTCACGAACTTGACCAATTCGACCTTATCGAATTGGTGGACGCGCATCAGGCCCTTGGTATCCTTGCCGTAAGAACCGGCCTCGCGCCTGAAACACGCCGTATAGGCAGTGTAATAGACCGGCAGGATCTCTTCATCGAGGATCTCATTCATGTGAAGGTTCGTAAGTGGCACCTCCGCGGTCGGGACAAGGAACAGGTCCTCGTCTTTCAGCCGGTACATATCTTCCTCAAATTTAGGCAGCTGGCCCGTCCCTGTCATCGAGGCGCGGTTGACCAAAAACGGCGGGAAGATCTCCCTGTATCCGTGCTCCTTCGTGTGAAGGTCCAGCATAAAATTTATCAAAGAACGCTCAAGTTTCGCCCCGTCGCCCTTAAAGAGCGGGAAATTGCTCCCGGTTATCTTCGCGGCGCGCGGGAAGTCCAATATATCGAGATATTCGCCCAGTTCGATATGCGTGAGCGGCTTAAAACCTAACTTCCTCTCCTTGCCCCATGCCCTTACTATCTTATTTGCGGAGGCGTCCTTGCCGACAGGCACGGACTCGTGCGGGATATTCGGGATATTATACAGCGCGGCCTGGATATCCTTCTCTATAACCCTTATTTCCTCGTCGAGAGATTTTTCTTTTTCCGAGATCGCCTTCATCCCGGCGATCGTCGCCTTGGCATCCTGTTTCTCGCGAAGAAGTTTCGCTATCTCGTCCGAGGCGATATTCTTGCTGCGCTTGATATCCTCGGTCTCTTTAAGGGCCTTGCGGCGTTTCTCATCAAGCGACAAAAGACCGTCGATATCCGCGGGCTTGCCGCGTTCTTCGCAGGCCTTCTTTACCTTATCGGGATTATCTCTTATGAATTTTAAGTCTAGCATGTCTGGTTCGCCGTAAAAAAATTGGTGAGCCGCCTGAGACTTGAACTCAGCACCCACGGCTTAAAAGGCCGTTGCTCTACCGGATGAGCTAGCGGCTCACTTGCTAAATCTCTGTTATCTCTTTTTCTTTGGCTGCCAATAGCTCTTCGACTTTGGCGATATACTTGTCGGTCAGCTTCTGGATAGCGTCCTGGCCGGTGAACTTCTCGTCTTCCGTGATGATCTTCTCTTTTTCGATCTTCTTCAAATGCTCTATCGCCGCGTGGCGGACATTCCTTACGGATATCCTGCCGTCCTCGGCCATCTTCTTTACAACCTTGGCCAGCTCGATGCGGCGCTCTTTCGAGAGGTCCGGTATCTGCAGGCGGATGAGCTTCCCGTCGTTCACCGGCGTTATCCCGAGATCGGATTTTAATATGGCCTTCTCTATATCGCCGCAGACCGTCGCGTCCCACGGCTGGATCACTATGAGTTTCGCGTCCGGCGTCGATATCGCCGCGAGCGATTTTAAGGGCGTCGGCGTGCCGAAATAATCTACCCTTATGCCGTCGACAAGCGCCGGCGTCGCGCGGCCTGTGCGGACCGTGGAAAACTCGTGCGAGAGCACTTCCCCGCTCTTTTTCATCCTCGTTTCCGTATCGATCAGTATCTCTTTTATAGTATGTCCTTCGAAGTCCATCTCGCCCTCTCCTTCTTCTTATGAGACGGTCGTGCCTACTTTTTCACCGAGGCAGGCGCGTTTGATATTGCCTTTGACGTTTAAATTGAATACGACGATCGGCAGGCGGTTATCCATGCAGAGGCTTATCGCGGTCGTGTCCATGACCTTAAGCCCCTTATTTATGACCTCTATATATTTCAGTTTGTCGTATTTCTTGGCGTGTTTGTCGACGACAGGGTCGGCCGAATATATGCCGTCCACTTTCGTCGCCTTAAGTATGACATCTGCGCAGACCTCCACGGCCCTGAGCACGGCCGCGGTATCGGTGGTAAAATAAGGGTTCCCGGTGCCGCCGGCGAATATTACCACGCGGCCTTTTTCGAGATGGCGGATCGCCCTGCGCCTGATATACGGTTCGGCGATCTGCTCCATCTGTATGGCAGTCTGGACCCTGGTAAAACAACCTATCTTTTCAAGGGAATCCTGCAGCGCCATGCTATTTATGACAGTCGCGAGCATCCCCATGTAGTCGGCGGTCGAGCGATCCATCCCTTTTGCCGCGAATTTCTCGCCGCGGATGATGTTTCCGCCGCCGATGACTACGGCTACTTCTATTCCCAGCTCCCTTACTTCCTTTATCCGCTCGGCGATATTAGAACAGGCCTTAGGGTCGATACCGTAACCGCGGTCGCCGCTTAACGCCTCCCCGCTTATCTTCAGGAGCACCCTCTTGAACAGCGGCTTGACCGTATTGACCATCGCCTTATTCTCCTAATTGGTACCTTATGAATCTCCTGACTACTATATTCTCGCCGGTCTTGGCTATGATTTGCGTCACGTAATCCTTGATCGTAAGCGCCGGGTCCTTTATGAACGCCTGCTCGAAAAGACAGGCCTGTTTTAACTCCTCTTCGCTTAAATCTTTCGGCGCGTCTTCCTTCTTGAGGTATTTCGGGCTTGCCGACGCTACCTGGAGCGAGAGGTCCCGGCACAACTTCTGGAAATCATCGGTCCTCGCCACGAAATCCGTCTCACAGTTGATCTCTACCAGGACGCCTATCCTCGAGTCGTGATGGACGTACGAGGATATGAGCCCGGCCTTGGCTGTGCGCGCGGCCTTTTTCTCTGCTATCTTTAATCCCTTCTCCTTCAAAATGGCCATAGCTTTATTGAAATCGCCGCCGGACTTGGCCAGCGCTTCCTTGCAATCCATGACCCCGGCGCCGGTGGTTTCCCTTAATTTCTTTACGTCTTCAGTTTTGATCTTCGCTGTGGCTGTCATCTATTTAGACCTTTGTTGTCTTTTTGGTTTTCTTCGCTGCCGGTTCTTCCGGGGCGGCCTTCTTTCCCTTAAGGACCTTCTTGCTCAGGTCCTCGACCGCTTCTTCGTCCACTTCAACCTTCTCCTCTTCGCCGGCTTCGGCGGCGGCCCTCGCTTCTTCGGCGGCTTTTCCGTCGAGGTAGGCCTTCCTTCCCTGCATTATCGCGTCAGAGACCATGCCCGAAATAAGCTTTATCGAGCGGATGGCGTCGTCGTTGCCGGGTATCGGGTAATCTATCTTGTCCGGGTCGCAATTGGTATCTATGAGCCCGACTACCGCCAGGCCCAGTTTATTCGCTTCGGCGACGGCGATCTCCTCTTTCTTCGAGTCGACTATGAAAATGGCGGCCGGGACCTTGCCCATATCAAGCACGCCTTCGAGGACGCGGTTGAGTTTCGCCTGTTCCCTGGTAAGCCTTGCCACTTCTTTCTTGGAAAGCTTCTCCATGGTGCCGTCTTCCTTCATCCGGGTGATATCTTTATGCCTTTTTATCGATTTTTTGAGCGTCGCAAAGTTAGTGAGCATGCCGCCCAGCCAGCGCTCGGTCACGTAAAACATGCCGCTGCGCAGGGCCTCCTCCTTCATGACGTCCTTCGCCTGTTTCTTCGTCCCCACGAAGAGGACTATATCGCCTTTCGAGGCTATGTCCCTCAAATAGCCGAGCGCTTTCTCCAACGCCTTCTCGGTCTTCTCCAGGTCGATGATGTAGATGCCGTTCTTCTCTCCAAAGATGAATTTCTTCATCTTGGGGTTCCAACGTTTCTTCTGGTGGCCGAAGTGGACTCCCGCTTCAAGTAACTGTTTTATAGTCTGCGTAGCTGCCAACGAAACCTCCTCCTTATGTTTATTTGCTTTAAACTTCTCGTCCTTGACTGCGGTCAAGGATCTCGCCCTTAATTATGTCAGGGGCTCGATAATCGGGTAATTTTAGCACAACCGAGGGGTTAATTCAAGCCTTTTTCTTCTAAGAACTGGAGGTCATAGAGACGTTTATAGAGGCCATTCTTGCGGACTAATTCCTCGTGAGTTCCTGTCTCGACTATCCTGCCCTTGTCCAGGACGATGATCTTGGTGGCAAATTTGACGGTTGAGAGCCTGTGGGCGATCACAAAGACGGTCCTGCCCCTTATGAGCTTCTCCAGGGCGTCCTGCACCAGCTTCTCGGATTCCATGTCTAACTGGGAAGTCGCCTCGTCCAGTATCAAAATAGGTTCATCCTTGAGCACGGCGCGGGCTATTGCTATCCTCTGGCGCTCGCCTCCGGAAAGACGGTAACCTCTCTCGCCGACTATCGTGTCATAGCCCTTGGGAAGTTTTGATATGAAATCATGGGCGTTGGCGATTTTTGCCGCATTTATTATCTCCTCGCCTGAAGCGGCCTGGTTCCCATAGGCAATATTCGTCTTTATCGTATCGTGGAAGAGTATCGTCTCCTGCGTGACAATGCCTACCTGGCCGCGCAGCGAGTCAAAGGTCACTTCTTTTATGTCATTGTTATCAATAAGGATACGGCCGTTATTCGGATCGTAAAACCTGGGGATGAGGTTCACCAGGGTGGATTTTCCGCTGCCGCTGGGTCCTACTATGGCGAGGATCTCGCCCCGCTTCACCGTGAGATCTATGCCTTTGAGCACGGCCTCTTTTTCATACGAGAAATTGATTTTTTCGAATACGATAGTGTCGCAAAAGTCATCCATTTTGGCGGCGCCGGGCTTCTCGCGGACCGTCATCTCCATATCTAGGAGATCGAATATCCTCTCGGCCGCGCCGAGGGCTTTCTGGTTGATGGAATTTACCTTCCCTAGCGCGCTGAGCGGCCTGGCAAGCATGAATATCGCGAAGATGAAGACGATGAAACCCGCGGGATCCGCACCCTTTGCGATAAAATCCCTTCCTCCCAGCCACAATATCAAACAAACCCAGCCAACAGCAGTAAATTCGGTGACCCAGTCGAGTATCTTTTCCCTCTTCGCCGACCTCATGAACATCTTATACAGGCCGTTGTTCTGGTTGGAAAACTTATTTTTTTCTGAGGGTTCCATGGAGAAGGCCTTCACGATGCGCATGCCGCCTATGGTCTCGACGAGAGTCGTGGTGACGTCCCCCATCTGCTCCTGCGTCTGCCTGGAGATCTTCCTTAATTTCTTGCCTATCTGCACTATCGGCAACATCACTATCGGCAACACCACGAAACTGAGCATAACCAGCAACCAGCTGATGTCGTACATCGCCCGCGTAAAGAATACTATAAATATGTAAACTATAACTTGTGAACTCTGATAAACAAGGTTCGTAAGCCCTTCCGTCACGGAATTTTGTATTACACTGGTATCGTAGGTTATGCGTGATACGAGCGCGCCCGTATGGGACTTGTTGTAAAAATCGAGGGAGAATTGCAGAAGTTTGTCGTATATCGCCCTTCTCATGTCGGTAAGCACCCTTGTGCTGACATCGGTCATGAGATATCCCTGGAGAAAGTTGAACATCCCTCTGAAGAAGAAGGCCATGACCATGCCGATGATTACATACATAAAAAGGTCGAGCCGCGGGACGGCATTAGCATAATTTATAAAATCCCTAAGAAATTGCGGTAATTTTTCCGGTACTGTCATCGGGGCGTTTCGCAAGATTGGGTTTATGATAGGAAATATAGCCGCGGTGGTCGCGAACCCAAAGACGACACTATTCAACAGCATGCAAAAATTTGCCGCAACCAGCTTAGCAATATAGGGTTTTACGAATTTAAGCAAACGAAGGTAGAGTTTCATTATATTAAATCTTACCATACGGCGACGGGGGCTGTAAAGGCGAAATTGCCCTTGCAAACACACTTTTTATCCTATAAAATAGCTTGAAAGGCGAAAAATGGACAAGATAAAGGTCGGGGTTATAGGTGTAGGGCATCTGGGTCAGCACCACGCGCGCATATACGCGGGCATGGAGGGCGTCGAGCTCGCCGGAATATGCGACATTGATATCAGGCGCGCCAAAAAACTCGCAAGAAAATACAGAGCTACCGCTTTCACCGATTATAAGCAGATGTTCGGCGTGGTAAACTGCGCCTCTGTGGTCGTCCCTACCGAACTCCACTATCACGTAGCCAAAGATTGCCTCTTAAACGGCATATCCGTCCTCATAGAGAAACCGGTGACAAAATTCGTCGGCGAGGCCGATGACCTGTTGAATATCGCAAGGGAGCGCAAGCTTATCATCCAGGTCGGGCACATCGAAAGGTTCAACGCCGCGGTCCGCGCCCTCGACGAGATACCGGGCAACGTCAGGTTCATCGAATGCCACAGGCTCGGCCCTTTCAAGAAACGCGCGCTCGACGTCGGCGTAGTCCTCGACCTGATGATCCATGACATAGATATCATCCTCGGGCTCGTGAAGTCCGAGATCTCATCGATAGACGCGGTCGGCGTAAATATCCTGACCGACCACGAGGACCTCGCGAACGTCAGGATAAGGTTCAAGAACGGCGCTGTCGCGAACCTGACCGCGAGCCGCGTCACGAAATCCGAAATGCGCAAGATACGCCTCTTTAAGGACGACTGCTATGTATCGCTCGATTACATCAAGCAGGAAGCGGTGCTCTATAGGAAGGTCAACAACAGGATCACCGGAAAACTTATAAACATCAAAAAAGAAGAGCCGCTAAAAAAAGAGCTCGAGGCCTTCATAAACTGCGTGAGGACCGGCGAGCGGCCGCTCGTTTCCGGCGAGGAAGGGCGCGACGCGCTTAAATTCGCGCTGCAGATAGAGGACGCAATAAGGGAAAACCTGAAGAATAATGCCTAAAAAGATAATGATAATAGCGGGCGAGGCTTCGGGCGACCTGCACGGCTCAAGCCTCGTTCTCGCGTTAAAAGAACTCGAACCGGACGTAAAATTGGTCGGCATGGGCGGCGAGAAGATGATCAAGGCCGGCCTCCGGTCGTTCCAGGACATAAAAGACCTCTCAGTTATCGGGCTCCTCGAGATATTATCCAGCCTCAAAAAATTCAAGGACGCATTCAACCTTCTCGCGGGAAAGCTCGATTCCGAAAAACCTGACGCAGTCATCCTTATCGATTATCCGGAATTCAACCTGCGGTTCGCGAAAGAGGCAAAGAAACGCGGCATCCCCGTCATATATTACATCAGCCCTCAGATATGGGCATGGCGCAAGGGACGCGTGAATATCGTAAAAAAATACGTCGGCAAGATGATAGTCATCCTGAAATTCGAGAAGGATTTTTACTCGAAGGAAGGCGTAGATGTGGAATTCGTGGGGCATCCCCTGCTCGACGTGGTTAAGCCCTCCTTCGGCAGGGAAGAGTTCCTGAAGAAATACGGCCTTGAACCGGCCTTCAAAACGATAGCCCTCTTGCCCGGATCGCGCCTCACCGAGATCGAAAGAAATCTCCCTATAATGCTCAAAGCCGCCAAACGGATAAAGGACAGGTTCGGGGATACACAGTTCATACTTGCCAAGCCTCCGGAAATAAAGGCCTCCGCATACGAAAAGATATTAAAGAAGTCGCCGCTTAAGCCCGCGGTCGCGGAAGGTCATCCGTATGACTGCATAAACGCCGCGGAACTGGTCCTGGTCGCCTCCGGGACCGCGACGGTCGAAACGATGATACTCGAGAAGCCGATGCTGATAATATATAAGGTCTCTCTTCTTACGTGGCTCGTCGGGAAACTACTTGTCAAGGTCCCGAATATAGGCCTCGTGAATATTATCGCCGGCGAAAAGATAGTGCCGGAATTGGTACAATTTGACGCGACGCCATCTAAGATATCCTCAGAAGTCTCCTCTCTCTTCTCCTCCCTGGAAAAGATGGGAGCGATGAAGGTACGGCTTGCCGCGGTAAAAGCGGGATTGGGCGGGCCCGGCGCGAGCAGGCGCGCCGCGGAGATAATTCTCAAACAGTTAAGAAAGTGAAGCGTCCCCTAGTAGTGGTCGGCGAGGAATTCGATAGGATGGATGACCTTCGTTAAGGTGGTTTGCGATATCTGGGACTTGCACGCTCCGCAGCCTGTCAGGATATAGTCGGCGTTCGCTTCCTTTAGCTCCCTGAACAGCCTTTCCCCGATGGCAAGCGAGAGATCGTAATTCTCCTTTTTGAGCCCGAACGTCCCGCCCATGCCGCAGCATGAATCCGTGATCTTCTTTATCGACACTCCCGGGACCAGTTCGACCAGGCATTGCTGCAGATCGCCGATCTCCTGGGCCTTGAGGTGGCAGGGGGCATGGAATACGACGCTCTTGCCCGATGGCTTAAAATCAGTGTTCATCTCGCCTTCGTTGAACAGGATCCAGAGATATTCGTGGATATCGAATGTCTTCTGCGAGACAAGCAGCGCCGTGGGCGTAGAGAGTATCCTCGGATAATCCTCTTTAAGGGCGAGCCCGCAGCTTGGGCACCCTGTCACGATATCGCAGCCCGACTTCACTGCCTCGTTAAGGTATTTTAGGTTATAGGAGATGTCTTTCCTGACGGCGTCGGTGTTGCCGGATGATATGCTCGGGATGCCGCAGCATCTCTGGCGAGGAATGACGACCTCTATATTATTCTTCTCGAATACCTTAAGCGCGGCCGCGCCTTCGCCGTCCGCGTTAAAAAAATTCACATAGCAGCCATAAAAATACGCGACCCTCCTCCTGCCGCTCTTCCCGCTCAATCTTCTTTTCTCGAACGGCGGGACGCAGGGCTTGGGCAGGAGACGCCTCTCGTCCAGGCCGAGGGAGGACTGCATGAGGCGCCTGCCGAACGTTGAACACATGAAAATATCGGCGAGGACCGTTAATTCGGCCGAGGCCGAACCGAGGAACCTCATATTTTCCAGGACAGACTGGGAGAACGGCACGCCCCATTCCCTTACGTATATCTCTTTAGCCAGGGCGCAAAGCTCGGAGACGTCCGCGCCGGTAGGGCATTCTACGCGGCAGGACTTGCAATTGATGCACAGGTCAAGAACGCCTTTGATGGTCTTGTCCCTGAGCAGCCTTTTATCCAACTCGCCGGTAATTACGGCCTTAAGTATCGCGGCCTTGGCGCGCGGCGAAGCGAGTTCCTGCGGCAGGCTGATATTCACCGGGCATACGTTCCTGCAAAGGCCGCAGGCATGGCACTTCCCGATCTCCTCCCTTATCTTCTCCGAATCAAACACGGTCTTCGTATCGACATATTTTATGCCGGCGTCGTAGATCAAGTCGTGAGTGATCGTCCCGTCCTTGCCTATCTTCTTTCCGGGATTTAAAATGCCTTTCGGGTCGAAGATATCCTTTATCCGGACGAAGATATCGTAAAGCGGGCCGAACTGCTTCTTGAGATACGGGACCCTCAATATGCCGTCGCCGTGTTCGGCGGTGGTCGAACCGCCGAGCGAGATGACCATCCTGTAAAAATCGTCGGCGATCCCGTCGATCTTGGCGAGATCCTCCTTATCCCTCATATCGAGGAGCGGGCGTATGTGCATATTGCCGTCCCCTGCATGCCCGTAGACGCATGCTTCGACGCCGTATTTTTCAAATATCGCGTAAGCGCCTATTATAAAATCGTCCAGGTTCTCCGGAGGGACTATCGCATCCTCGATGAACGGGACCGGGCGCTTCTTCCCTTTTATCCTGTTGGTGATCGGGACTGCCGCGCGCCGGACCCCCCAAAGGCGGTCTTGCTCGTCCGCGTCCCTGGCAACACTCATCCCCGATATAAGTTTCCTCTCCTTAAGGAGCCGGCCTTTTACGGCGTCTATCTTCCCGTCGAGGGACGGCGTGCTGTTCTCTTCCAGCTCGACGAGCAATACCCCCTTCGCCCCATTCTGGAGAAGGTCCCTGAGTTTCGGCTCCGCTTCGACGGCGAGTTTGATGAAAGTCTCGTCCATGAACTCTATCGCCGAAGCCGAAAGGCCGCGAAGCTCGGCGACGATATCCGCTATCGACTGCAGGTCTTTCAGGAATAACAGGAGCGATGCGCGCATCCCGACCAGGGGCGCCAATCTCAGTTTCGCCTCGGTTATGATCGCCAGAGTGCCCTCGGAGCCGGCCATCAATTTCACCAGGTCTACCCAATCGCCTTTAAGGATATCGTAGACATTGTATCCGCTAGAGCTCCTCATGACCCTGGGAACGGATCTCTTTATGACTTCCTCGCTATTTTTTAGTAATTCCGCGAGCGGTATCGAGATATCTTTTATCTTAACGCGCGGCGACAGGATAACCCTGTCACCATTCGCGAGGACGGCCTCGAGTTCAAGGACCCAATCCGCGGTAGTGCCGTATTTCACCGAATGCGGCCCGCCCGAATTATCGGCGATCATCCCGCCTATCGTGCAGTAATCCCCGCTCGAAGGGTCGGGCGGGAAGAATTTCCCGTACCTGGCCAATAATTTGTTCAACTCGCCGTAGACGATTCCGGGCTGGACAGTGGCCGTGTCGCCGCCTTTATAGTCGATGGCCTTATTCATGTATTTGGTGAAATCGATTATTATGCCGTTGCCTACCGCCTGGCCGGCGAGGCTTGTGCACGCGCCGCGGGCAGTAAGGGGGATATTGTTCCGGAAAGCGTATTTGACCAGCGCGGCGACATCGTCCTTGTCCTTAGGGATGACGATGCCTTTCGGTCTGATCTTATAAATCGACGCGCCGAAGGAATAGATATGGCGGGTCAAATCATCAAAAAGGACATCACCTTTGATGATCTTTCTAAGTTCTTTTTCCAATAAGGTCATCGCGATACTGGCAGAGTTACGAGCGCGTGCGGGACAACATAGACCTTCGCGTCCTTTCCGCGGGTGGCAAAAGCGTATTCCAACGCCTCATCCATATCCTCAAAAGACAACATCTTCATCTTTTTTGCCCTATCGGGGAATTTTGTCCCGACGAAAGCGCAATCGGCAAAAAGAAGGGACTTTGCCACGGCATACGCCCTCTGTTCTCCGGCAAGACAAGTCTTGTTCTTCATCTTCTTTACGATCCCGGCGGGGCTCTTCGCCTTTACCATAGCGTCATAGAACCTGCGTTCGCCCAGCCCTTTACCTATGCCGTCTTCGCATCGCGCGGAGATGAGTATAAGCCCGCCCTTTTTGACGATGGGTTTCTGCGTGTTGGTCAGGTAAGTCAGGGCGCGTGATGCCTGGTAGAGGTTGACATCTTTGGGCCAGCCCACTCCGCAGATGATTATGTCGGCCGGTTCATCCACCTTCACCCTGTAATGGAGCATCGCGTGTTCTATTCCCCTGTAAAAAGCCAGCTGTGGTTCGCCCGCGGCCGCGAATATCGTGCGCCCCAGGTCGTCATTCACGACGTTTATTATGAATTTCAGTTTGGCTATGCAGGCGAATTCCATGATCCAGCGGTGGAAGGGGTTATCCTTGATGACTCCGGGTTTCGCGCCCGGTTTATCGATGAATTTCGGAGAATGGGTGAACTTTATCGTCTCTTCGCCGGCCATGCCTATGCTCAGCGTCTCCGGCCCACCCGAGAAACCGGCGTGCAGGTGCGGCTCGATGACACCGATAGAGATGACATGGTCGTTATAGAGCATCTGCTTGTTGACTATTACAGGGACGCCGTTGGCGACATATCCGAGATTGGTCAGGTTTGAGCTGTCCGAGGGGTCGTGGATCTTTATTTTTATCCGCTTGACAATCTTTTTCCCGAAAGCTTCTTCGATCTCCGGCCTTGTCGGGGGCGTGAGCATCCCGACCGCCATGAAGATCGTCACATCCTTATCCCTTATCCCGCCCTTTTTCAACTCATCCAGCAATATGGGAATTATAAGCTTGCGGGGACAT
The DNA here is from genome assembly GCA_028716565.1 of Candidatus Omnitrophota bacterium. Taxonomy (NCBI): domain Bacteria; kingdom Pseudomonadati; phylum Candidatus Omnitrophota; species Candidatus Omnitrophota bacterium. Next base: position 47,316 of record JAQUPL010000003.1, on the reverse strand, counting down.
ACCCTTGCGAGGTCCGGCACGACTATGGCGATCGTCTCTTTGGGCGAGACGAGGTCCCTGAGCCGGCAGCAACCCATGGGGTGGAGTATCGCTTCTTTTATTATGCGGGATTCGGATTTCTTGCTGTGCGACCTATTGGGATGAAGGATACCCAGAAGGTTCTTCTCGTGGATGGAAACACCGACCTGCTTTTTTCCGTAAGGTATATTTATCTTCATCGGAGACCGTCTTAACGGCTATTTTACTACTAAAAAACGGGTTTGTCGACCCTTATCGGGAGAACATCAGGATATCCTGGGAAACGATATCTGCGACAAGGCGTATCCGCCCCTTTGGAGGGTCGCAGACCCTTATCACATCTTCATATTTCCCGTATGAAGGCGCCAATTCCCGGAATAAGTTCCGGTACGAATCTATCAGTCCCCGGTTGAAGAATGTCTGCCCGCTTTCCGGAAAGAGCGCGACGTAGAATATATTGGTCTCCACTAAGTCCTGGAAGAAGTGCGTGCCGAATGAGAGCTCGGGGGCGCAATTGGCCCCGGCAAACGCAAGTTCGCCCAGGACGGCCATATTATTTATCTCGGAAAAAGAGACCGGGACGCCGAGCGAGGGAGTAGTCGTGCCCCATCTGCCCGGCCCCATGAGGAAACACGGCAACGCTTCCCTGTCAGTGATGAGTTTATTGAGCCCGCCCACTGCACGGGCGATATCATACTTGGAAGAAAGCGGCAGCGCGCTGTACTTTTGGGGATCGATAAATATCATCCTCTTTATGGGCTGGGATATATTCCCTCCCAGGAAAGAACCTTTTGAGCGGAAGATAATGTCTTCCTTCTTGATATTCTCCGGGAACTCCACCTTTTTACCGAGGCCTTTCGTCTGCAGGGGACGGCATTGCAGGAGGTTTATCTGGAATGTCCCGTCTTTCTTGAAATTCACGGTGAACTCGATATCGAGCGGGTATCCGTAACGCTTCTCGAGTAGTTTAAGCATCTTTTGCATTATATCGCCGAATGACGTGCCGGAGAAAAGCTTGTCGAAGGTCAATATCCAGTGATCTTCGGCGGCCTTCCCCGCCTCTTCCATCCGGCGGGCCGCCTCGTAATCCCTCGCGCCGGTATACTCAAGGTTGATCTCCACCTTATCGGCCAACAGTTGCCTTAGCGGCACGGCCTCGAGCCTGTTCTCTTTGATGTTCAGCACGTCGAGGTCGTGCTGGGAGAACCTCTGCATATCTTTTGCGCCAGCCAGCGGTTTGACCAGGGGCATATCGAGCGCCGCTATCCTGGGATAGTCGCCCTCTACGCGGTTGACGGCTCGCGTCCCCAGGCCCGCCACTATCCTTAGCATCCCGGCCTTGGGGTCCATGTCCTTGTTCCAGACGAACGTGTTATACGATATCCCCACTCCCGCGATATCCGGGAAGAAATAATCTGAATGGTACGCGCCCGAGACCCTCTGGACCAGCAGGGCCATCTGTTCATCGGCTTGGTCGAGTCCGCGCTGCAGGCGGTATGCCAGGGCGTCCTTGTTCATCGCGCTCGCGTAGATGCGCCTTACCGCCTCCGTGAACTTATTGTACCTTTCTTCCGGCGAACCCTGGTTCACCAGGAATATGCTCTCGTATTTTCCTGCGAAGGCGTTACCGAAACTGTCTTCCAGCAGGCTGCTGGAACGCACGATTATGGGCGACTGCCCGAAATATTCTACCATCTGCCGGAACTGCTCCTTTATCTCTTCCGGGAAGATCCCTCCCAGCATCTTTTCGCGGAGCGCCTCGGCTACGGAAAAATATCCCTCCTTCGTCTTCTGCTCCATCCTGAGTTTCCACCATCCGTTCTCGACTATATAAGTGTAGAAGACGTCGGAACCCACATAGAAAGAATCGTGCGGCTCGAAATATTTCTCCATGCCCAGGGAGCGCTCCTTGAGGAGCATATTCCTCGCGAGCAGCATGCCGACGGCCTTGCCCCCGATGAAACCCGTACCTATCATCTTTGATTTGATGCCGAGCAGGTCCTCGAGGGAGTAATACTCCTCGACTAACGAAAGGAGTTTCTCCTCGCGCGCTATCATTATCCTGCAGAGCTGCTTTACCATCCCCTTCTTCTCGTCCTGCGAACCCGCCTTTGAGGCAAGGTCCTCCACTTTCATGAAGAGGCGGTCCCAGTAATCGAGTATCCTGCGGGTGTTCTTCGCGCCTTTCTTAAGGATATTCGAGAAGAGGCGCGCCGTATCGACGCTGTTCGCTATCGGCACGAAACGGTCCTTGCTCATCAGGTGCGGCAGGAACATCGTCGGCGAATACCTGTTCCAGACCTTCAGCGGATGGACATAATACCTGCCCTCGTATTCGTAGACGTCTATGAGGAGCTGCGTTATCTCGCGGATGCGGGCGACAGTCTTGAAGGAATGCCTGTTGCGCAGTATCGAAAAGTAGGCTATGGTATTGAGCTCGTAGAGATACGGGCACGTTATCTTGAAAAAATTCCCTATCATGAGGTCGTTCGCCCACGCGGAGAGCAGGTCGGAGAGGCAATCGAATACGTAATAGACGCCTTCCCCGCGCTCTTTTATGATGCTGTTAAGCTGGGTCGAGAACGATTCAAATCCTTCGTGGGCGTTAAGCTTAAATATCTTCACGCCCTTGCCCGCCTCGAGCAGGGGCTTATGGTCCGCGAACCTTATATAGACGACTTCCTTCTTCTCTTCGAGGGCCTTCTTGACGAACGGGCCGAGGAAATCCTGATAATTCCTGATATCGTCGATCTGCCAGACGACATTATCGCCGATCCTTAATCCCGTTATTACCTTGTCCAGGCCCTTAAAGCCGGTGCTGACCATATCTTCTCCTAAAAAAACAAGGGCGCCCTTTAGGGACGCCCTTGTCCGATCTATCTACAGCAGTTAAACCAGGCCCTGGTCTATCATAGCGTCGGCCACCTTCACAAAGCCGGCTATGTTAGCGCCCTTGACATAGTTTATGTAACTGCCTTCCTTGCCGTACCTGACGCACTGTTCGTGTATGGCGATCATTATATCGTGCAGTTTGTCATCGACCTCTTCGCGCGACCACGAGAGTCTCATGCTGTTCTGGGACATCTCGAGGCCTGAGGTAGCGACGCCGCCGGCATTTGAGGCCTTTCCGGGCGCGTAAAGAACCTTCGCCTTCTGGAAAACCTTGATGCCCTCGGGCGTCGTAGGCATGTTGGCGCCTTCGCCTATGGCTACGCAGCCGTTCTTTACCAGCATCTTCGCGTCTTCGCCGGATATCTCGTTCTGGGTTGCGCTCGGGAAAGCGATATCGCACTTGATGCCCCACGGGCGCTGGTTATCGAAATACTTGCACTTGAACTCTTTCGCGCATTCCTTGATCCTTCCGCGGCGGACGTTCTTGAGGTCGAGGACACAGCTTAATTCTTTCTTGTCGAGGCCGCCCTCGTCGTATATGAAGCCGTTCGAATCCGAGAGCGTGACTACTTTCGCCCCCAGCTCGATGAGCTTCTCGACGGTATACTGGGCGACGTTGCCGGAACCGGATACCGCGCAGGTCTTGCCCTTAAGGCTCTGGCCTTTCGTTTTCATCATCTCTTCGACGAAATATACGCAGCCGTAACCGGTCGCTTCCGGCCTTACGAGGCTTCCGCCCCATCTCAGGCCCTTGCCTGTCAGCACGCCGGAAAATTCGTTGCGCAATCTCTTGTACTGGCCGAACAAAAACCCTATCTCGCGGCCACCGACGCCTATATCACCGGCCGGCACGTCCGTATCCGGGCCGATATGCCTCTCGAGCTCTGTCATAAAACTCTGGCAGAACCTCATCACCTCAGCATCGGATTTTCCCTTCGGGTCGAAATCCGAACCGCCTTTTCCGCCGCCCATGGGAAGCGTAGTAAGCGCGTTCTTGAATACCTGTTCGAAAGCGAGGAACTTCAGTATGCTCAGGTTTACGCTGGGATGGAAACGAAGGCCGCCTTTATACGGGCCTATCGCGCTGTTCATCTGTATACGAAAACCGCGGTTTATCTGGATGTTGCCCTTGTCGTCGGCCCAGGGGACCCTGAACATAAAGACCCGCTCGGGTTCGACCATCCTTTCAAGTATCTTCTCTTCCCTGTACCTGGGATTGTCATCGATATAATCCCATACCGATTCCGCGACTTCCTGCACCGCCTGGTGGAATTCGGGCTGCGCGGGATCCCTCTCCATGACTTTTGACATAAAATCTTCGATCTTCTTTGCTGGCATTTAGCTGGCTCCTTTTTTTAGAAAATAAATGCGTCCCCCAACGCAGTAGAAAGTGGCTGAAGACGTCTTTGTCTCTAGGTTTGCTTCGCTGCTCTGTTGCAGAAAACTTCCGATACGGCTTTGTATCGAGGTGCAATCAGGATACCAAAATACCGGTTGTATTGTCAAGGAAGTTATCCGGTGCGGCGTTAAACATTCCCGACGTAGACGTTCCTTAGTTTCTTTTTTGCTATCTTATAAGCCTTCTCGAGTGTCTCCTTCGAGGTGATGGGCCGGTCGAGCTTGTAGCAAGGGAAATACCTCGAAAAATGCAGCGGCACATCCGCGCCGACATTATCGTATATCCAATCCACGAGACGGTTGAAGTTCTCTTCGGAATCGTTCAGCCCGGGTATGACCAGGTTGGTCAGTTCCACATGGCACGCCTCGGCCGACCTCTTTATCGTGTGCAGGACGGGCCCGAGGCTGCCCTTGCAGTATTTCCTGTAGAATTCGTCGTCGATGGACTTGAGGTCTATGTTCATCGCGCCGATGAACGGGAGCATCTCCTCCAACGGCCCCGGATTTACAAAACCATTCGTCACCAGGACGTTCTCGAGGCCTTCTTTTTTCGCGAGTTTCGCGGTCTCGAGGACGAACTCATACCATATGAACGGCTCGTTATAGGTATAGGCGATGCCGAACGATTTGCATTCCCTGGCCTTATCTATCACCCATTGCGAAGTTATATTCCGGGTCGGCACATCGAGGTCCTGCGATATCGCCCAATTCTGGCAGAACGGGCATTTGAAGTTGCAGCCTTTGGTCCCGAGTGAGAATATGAATTCGCCGGGATGGTAATGGTAGAGGGGCTTCTTCTCGATGGGATCAAGCGATACTGAGGTCGTCTCGCCGTAGACGAGGGTATAGAGCTTACCGTCGATATTCTGCCGTACGCCGCAGACCCCGGTGATGCCGTTTACGATCTTGCAATCGTGGGGGCAAAGCAGGCAATGGACCGCGCCGTCCGCCTTTTCCCAGTAAAGCGCTTCTTTCAATACCTGTTCTTCTCATCGGGCTTCTGCCCTTCCTTGAGCAAGCCCGAGAGCTCCTTCATAAACTGGTTTATATCCTTGAACTGGCGGTAGACCGAAGCGAACCTGACGTAGGCGACCTCGTCGAGGTCGTGGAGCTGTTTCATGACGAATTCGCCTATCGCCGTAGAGGAGACCTCCTTTTCGTAGTTGCGCTGGATGATCCTCTCGACTTCGTCTACCATCCCCTCGGCCTTATCCATGGGGACGGGGCGTTTCTCGCAGGCCTTGAGTATCCCGGAGAGGAGCTTCTTGCGGTCGAATGGTTCGCGCCTCCCGTCCTTCTTTATCACCATCATGGGATGTTCCTCGAGCCGCTCGTATGTCGTGAACCTCTTCTGGCATTTGAGGCACTCGCGCCTGCGCCTGATAGAGTCGCCTTCGGCCGAGATGCGCGAATCTATCACTTTATCTTCTACGTTACCGCAAAATGGGCATTTCACCCCACACCTTCTTTCTTTTTATCCCAAATAATGGGGTTCATCTCTTCTTCCCCGCCTTAGCCATCCTTATCTCCACGCCTGCCTCTTCAAAAAATTTCTTCGCCATCTCGTCCGGATATCCCGATTCCATTATTATCTCTTTTATGCCGGCGTTTATCAGCATCTTCGCGCAGATAGAGCACGGCTGGTTCGTGCAATAGAGAGCCCCGCCGTGTATATCGACCCCGTGGAGCGCCGCCTGGATTATGGCGTTCTGTTCCGCATGCAGGCCGCGGCAGAGCTCATGCCTCTCGCCCGACGGGACCTTGAGCTTGTCCCTGAGGCAGCCCGTAATTTCGCAGTGCGTAATGCCGCTCGGCGTCCCGTTATAGCCGGTGGTAAGTATCCTTTTATTCTTTACGATCAAGGCGCCGACCGCGCGCCTCAGGCATGTGGAACGCTCCGAGATAAGCTTCGCTATGCCGATGAAATATTCGTCCCAGTCCGGCCGTTTCCTTCTTATCGCATTTTTTTTAGCCATTGTCTATTCCTCGTCCAGAAGGTCGCGATACAAGGGGAATCTCTTTACCATCGCGTGCACTTTTTCCCTTACGCGGCCTGCCGCGGCCGCATCGGTGATATTGCTTAAAATCTCATCGATGAGCCCGGCTATCTCCTCCATCTCTTTCTCTTTCATGCCGCGCGTAGTGGCAGCCGGAACGCCTATCCTCACCCCGCTCGGTTTCGCCGGAGGGTTCGGGTCGTAAGGTATCGTGTTCTTGTTCACGGTTATGCCGGCTTTATCCAGGGCCTCTTGCGCATCCTTGCCGTTCAGGCCTTTACTGTTGAGGTCCAGCGAGAATAAGTGGTTGTCTGTCCCGCCGGATACGATCCTGTAACCGCGTTTCTGGAACGCGGACGCCAGCGCGCGCGCATTTTTCAATATCTGGTCCTGGTAGTCCTTGAATTCAGGCTTCAACGCCTCTTTAAACGAGACCGCTTTCGCCGCGATGACATGCATCAACGGCCCGCCCTGGATGCCGGGAAATACCATCGAGTCTATTTTCCTGGCGAATTCCTTCTTGCATAAGATCATGCCCCCGCGCGGGCCGCGCAGGGTCTTGTGCGTCGTGGTAGTCACGAATTCGGCGTAAGGGACCGGGTCAGGATGTATGCCTGCCGCGACAAGACCGGCGAAATGTGCCATATCGACCATGAGAAACGCGCCCAATTTGTCGCATATCTGGCGGAACTTCTTGAAATCTATCGCCCGGGAATAATTCGAGGCGCCGGCGAGTATCATCTTCGGTTTGCACTCTACGGCGGTCTTTTCTATCTGGTCGTAGTCGAGCATCTCGGTCTTGCGGTCGACCATGTAAGGGACGATGTTGAAATACTTGCCGGAGAAATTCGCCTTGTGGCCGTGGGTGAGATGGCCTCCGCAAGCGAGGTCGAGGGCCATGACCGTATCGCCCATGTTAAGCGCCGAAAAATATACGGCCATGTTCGCCGACGAACCGCAGTGCGGCTGGACGTTGGCGTGTTCGGCCTTGAACAATTCCTTCGCGCGCTCGATGGCAAGTTTTTCCGCGACGTCTATATGCTCACAGCCGCCATACCACCGCGCGGCCGGATAGCCCTCGGCGTATTTGTTCGTAAGGACCGAGCCCTGCGCCTCAAGGACGGCGCGGCTTACGAAATTCTCGCTCGCGATGAGCTCTATGTTCTCCTCCTCGCGGCGCGTCTCGTTTATTATGGCCTCGTAGATTTCGGGATCCACTCTCTTGAGATTCTTCATTGACTCTCCTCCAGGTCGGATATCTGCTTTACCCTCCTTAAGTGCCTCCCGCCGAGCCTCCTCGTCGAAAGCCACACGTCCAATATCTTCTTCACTTTATAACTGTTCATCGATCTCGAGCCGAAGACTATGACATTCGCGTCATTGTGCTCGCGGGAGGAGCGCGCGTCCTCGATATTGTAGACGAGGGCGGCTCTCACGCCGCGGGCCTTGTTGGCAACTATCGACATGCCTATCCCGCTCTTGCATATTAATATCCCGCGCGGGAATTTCTTCTTCCCGACCGCTTCCGAGACAAGAAACCCGTATTTGGGATAATCGCACGATTCCGGCGTATAGCAACCGAAATCTTTTAGCTCGTAGCCTTTAGACTTGAGGTATTTTATGACCTTGTTTTTGAGATCGAATCCGCCGTGGTCGGCGCCGATAGCTATCCGCATATCTTCTTCCCTATCCTTTCTATCGCGTCTTTTAAAGTCATAAGGACCGATTCATAGACCTCTTTCGGTTTTCCGATCGGGTCGACGACCCTGAGGTTTTTGGGTTTCTCGCTGTCGCCGCTATAGGCGTAATCCAAAAGCAGGTGCGTCTTGCCCTCGGCTTCGGGCAAAAGCCCGGTAACCGTCGCCACGTGCACCGGCTCCATGCACAGGATCAGGTCGTATTCCCCTATCAAGCGGCCGGAGACGGCCTGCGCCCGGTGGTACGATACGTCCACATGCTCCCTCTTCATCACGTCTATCGCGTTCGAGCTTGCCATCATCCCGGGGATCGTCGCTATCCCGGCCGAGGCGACCCTGACATCGCCGCAGCCGTGGTCTTTGAGCCATTTTTTAAAAAGCCCCTCGGCCATGACGCTGCGGCATGAATTTCCGGTGCATACCATCAATACGGATTTTATCATATCCGCTCGATCTCCGCTTTCGGTATCGCGCCTTCGCGCAATACCTTGGGACTGCGGCCGGTCATGTCTACGACCGTAGACTCGATGCCGATCGCCGTCTTGCCGCCGTCAATGACGATATCGACCTTACCGTCGAGGTCGCGTAATACTTCCGCGGCGCTCGTCGGCGGTTTATTGCCCGATATGTTCGCGCTGGGCGCGACGACCGGGACGCCCGCTTTTTTTATCAGGCAGAAGGCGATCTTGTTGTCCGGCATCCTGAAACCGGTTTTTTTCCCGCGGCTGTCCCTCAATATTATCGTCAACGGGCCCGGCCAATACTTTTTTATCAATCTTTCCGCGCCGGCCGGTATCTTTCCGGCTATCTTCCTGACCGAGGCCGTATCGGCTACGTGCACCGTAAGAGGCTTGTTCTTCGGGCGTTTCTTTATTTCGTATATCTTCTCTACCGCCCTCTTATCAAGGAGGCTCGCGCCGAGGCCGTATACAGTCTCGGTCGGGAAAACTACCAACCCTCCCTTTTTAAGCTCCGCGGCCGCCTTCTTTATCTTCGCCGCTTCGGGCTTCGAAGCGTTGACGCGCAGGACTTCCGTCATATTTTCAGTTTTTTATTCTTCGCTATTACGTCGGCCTCAAGCCTTCTCTTGAAGGCGTTGAGCTCCCCGGCGATCTTCTTGTCGCTTAGGGCCAGGATCTGCAGCGCAAATATAGAAGCGTTCCTCGCGCCTGATTTTCCTATCGCCATCGTCGCGACCGGGACGCCGTAAGGCATCTGCACCGTCGAGAAGAGGGAATCCATCCCGTTAAGGCTGCTCGTCTCCATCGGGACGCCAACGACCGGCAGTCTAGTGAGGGACGCGATGACGCCGGCCAGGTGCGCGGCTCCGCCGGCGGCGGCTATTACGACCTTTATGCCTTTCTTCTCCGCCGACCTCGCAAAATCATGCACCAGGTCCGGGCTCCTGTGGGCGGACATTATCTTAAGCTCAAAAGCCACTTTAAAATCCTTCAATACCTTAAGCCCCTCTTCCATCGCCGGAAGGTCTGAATCTGAACCTAATATGACCGCGATCCTCGGGTTCGTCATTTTCTTTTATCTCCTGTTTAGCGCCCTGTAGCCTATATCCCTTCTGAAATGCATCCCCTCGAACTCTATGAAATTTACGGCGTTATAACATCTTTCTATCGCCTCTTTTATGTCCGGGCCGAGCGCCGTCACGCTAAGGACCCGGCCGCCCGCGGTCACGATCTTCCCGTCGGCCATCTTCGTGCCGGCATGGAAGATGTGGACATCTTTCATTTTTTCCAAGGCGTCCAGCCCCTCGATCTCGAAACCCGTCTTATATTCCCCCGGATACCCGCCCGAAGAGAGCACCACCGAGACGCACGGCCTCGCGTCCCACTCGAGCAAGGCAATATCTATCTCATCGTCCACCGAGGCCTCGACCAATTCGACGAAATCGCTTTTTAGGCGGGGAAGTATCGCCTGGGTCTCGGGATCTCCGAACCTGCAGTTGAACTCGAGCAGTTTCGGCCCGGAGCCGTCTATCATCAGCCCCGCGTACAGGGCGCCGGTATATTTTATTCCCTCTTTGCGCAACCCTTCTATCGCCGGCTTGATTATATCTTTCATCACCGCATCCATTGTCGCTTCCGGGACGACAGGCGCGGGCGAATACGCGCCCATACCGCCGGTATTCGGGCCTTTGTCCCCGTCAAATATCCTCTTGTGGTCCTGCGCCGAGGCGAGAGGGACGGCATCTTTCCCGTCAGTGACGACTATAATAGACGCCTCTTCGCCTTCGAGGCATTCCTCGATCACCACTTTTTTGCCCGCGTCCTTGAATATCTTACGCTCCATCATCGCCTCCACCGCGGCGATTCCTTCGTCTTTTTCAGAACAAACGACTACGCCTTTTCCTGCGGCGAGCCCGTCCGCTTTCACGACAAACCTGCCCTTAAATCCTTTTATGTATTTTTTCGCGGCATCGCTGTCGGTGAAAACCTCGAATTTCGCGGTCGGGATGCCGTATTTTTTCGCGAGCTCTTTCATGAAGACCTTGCTCGACTCGAGCCGCGCAGCCTCCTTTGACGGACCAAATACCCTGAGGCCGTTCGCGCAGAATTTATCCACTATACCGCCAGAGAGCGGCGCCTCAGGCCCTACGACGGTAAGGTCCATCTTATTCCTAGAGGCGAAAGCTGTCAGGGCGGCTATGTCATCGGCTTTTATGTCGACGCATTCGGCGATCTGCGATATCCCGCCGTTCCCCGGCGCGCAGAATACTTTGTCGACCAACGGCGACTGCCTTATCTTCCAGGCGAGCGCGTGCTCCCTCCCGCCCGAACCGACCACTAAAACCCGCATATTATCCTTACTTTGCCTCCTCGTTTCGCGCGGGACTCTGCCTTCCCTTTATCGACCGAGCCGACTATCCACGAATCTATCTTCCATTTTGCGAAGACCTTCCTGGCCTCGCCGCAATCCTGGGGCCCTATAACTATTATAAGCCCCAGTCCCATATTGAAGGTGCGGAACATCTCTATCTCGTCTATCTTCCCCTTCCGCTGTATCCTCCTGAATATCTCCGGGACTACCCATGAGCCTTTCTCGATGACCAGGGTCTTGTCCTTAGGGACGATGCGCGGCAATTTCTCGAAATAGGCGCCGCCGGTTATATGCGCGATGCCTTTTATCTCCGCCTTTTTCTTCAGTTCCAATATGGGCTTGACATATATCCTCGTCGGACGGAGCAGCTCTTTTGAAAGGGCCTTCTGCTCGGCCTGTGAAAATACTTTCCTGACCAATGAATACCCATTTGAATGCAGGCCGTTCGAGGCGAGCCCTATTGCGATATCGCCGGCTTTCATCTTCGAACTGTCGACTATCCCTTTCCTCTCGACCGCCCCGACGCAAAATCCGGCGAGGTCATATTCCCCTTCTTTATAGAACGCCGGCATCTCCGCGGTCTCGCCGCCTATCAGCGCGCAACCCGCCTGCCTGCATCCCTCGGCGATGCCCTTCATGACATCGGTCAGTACTTTTTTATCTATCTTTCCGGTAGCGATATAATCAAGGAAGAAGAGCGGCTCGGCGCCCGAGGTTAGGATGTCATTGACGTTCATCGCGACCATATCAATGCCGACGGTATCATGCTTGCCCGCCAGGAAGGCGATCTTCAGTTTCGTGCCTACGCCGTCGGTAGACGAGACGAGTACGGGGTCTTTATACCCCGCCGCCCTGAGATCGAAGAGCCCGCCGAACCCGCCGAGCCTGCAGTCCGCGCCTTTGCGCGCCGTCGCTTTCGTGTGCTTTTTTATCGCCTCGACGAAACGGCTCGCCTTGCGGATATCGACGCCCGCTTTTTTATACGTAAGGCCCATATCAATACCCTTTATGTTCTGTCGCGAATTTATTTGCCTCTCCGCCGAACGGCACCGGATAGTCCCCGGTATAACACGCGGTGCAGTAATTGTCCGGGCATGAGACGCAGCTCAATAACCCCTCGACCGAAAGATAGCCGAGCGTGGTGACTCCCAGGAACTTCCTTATCTCTTCTATCGTATGCGTCGCCGCTATCAGCTCCTTCTTGGTCGGGAAATCTATCCCGTAAAAACACGGGTGTTTTATCGGCGGGCACGATATCCTCATATGGACCTCTTTCGCGCCCGCGTCATAAAGTTTCTTGATCCTCGCGCGCGAGGTCGTCCCGCGGACGATCGAATCGTCGACGACGATCACCTTCTTGTCCTTCAGGAGCGCCTTTATCGGGTTCAATTTTATCTTTACGCTGAAATCGCGTATATGCTGCAGCGGCTGGATGAACGTCCTGCCTATGTAATGGTTCCTTATTATGCCCATCTCTAGCGGTATCCCCGACTCGTGCGAAAGGCCGAGCGCGGCCGGCGTGCCCGAGTCCGGCACCGGGATGATGAGGTCCGCCTCTACCGGATGCTCCTGCGCGAGCCTGTGGCCGAGCCTCTGCCGTACCAGGTGGACCGACTCGCCGAAGATGAAAGAATCCGGCCTCGCGAAATAAACATGCTCGAATATGCAATGCGATACCTTCTTGCTCTCGCCGAACGGCTTGGTCGAGCGCAGGCCTTTCTTCGTGATATACAAGACCTCTCCCGGCTCGATCTCGCGGACGAATTCCGCCTCGATAAGGTCGAGTGCCGTCGTCTCGCTGGCCAATACGTATGCGTCGCCGAGTTTCCCGAGGCAGAGCGGCCTCCAGCCATGCGGGTCGCGGACCCCGACGAGCATATCCTCTTTCATCATTACGAGCGAGAAGGCGCCTTTCAGCTGCTTGAGAGTATAGACAAGCCCTTCCTCGAAATTTTTGTGCTCTGGCCGCGCTAACAGGTGTATTATTATCTCCGAATCGAGAGTCGTCTGGAATATCGAGCCGCGGGCCTCGAGCTCGTCGCGCAGGCGCGCGCCGTTGACGAGGTTGCCGTTGTGTCCGACAGCCACTGTGCCGCGGGAATAATCAACCACGACCGGCTGCGCGTTCTTCAGCGTCGTCGACCCGGTGGTCGAATACCTGACATGGCCTATCGCGATGTCGCCTTTCAGGCCGGCCAGGATCCCTTCGTTGAAGACTTCCGGGACCAGGCCCATCCCTTTGTGTAAATGCGTTTCGCCGTCGAAAGACGCTATACCTGCGGACTCCTCCCCGCGGTGCTGTAGCGCATACAGTCCGAGATATGTAAGCCGCGCCGCGTCCTTGTGCCCGTAGACGCCGAACAGTCCGCAGTGGTGTTTGATCTTATCGCCCATTTTCACCTCTAGACATTTTTTACCCCGTTCCTGAAAATACTCACCCCATCCCCTTCCCTCTGCGCCTCGCCGCGCGTCCAGCGCGGGTGCTGGGAAGCGAATAGATGCCTCTCCGGATGCGGCATAAGCCCGAATATCCTGCCGGTGATGTCGCACACGCCGGCTATGTCATCGACCGACCCGTTGGGGTTCCAAGGGAACCCGGCGAGCTTGCCGTACGGGTCGGCATACCTGAAAACAACCTGCCCGTTCGCCCATAATTTCCCCAGGACCTCGTCGTCCTTCGGGATGAATTTTCCTTCGCCGTGCGCGGCGGGCACATATATCATGCGTTCGATGCCACCGGTCCAAACGCACTTGTTCCGGAATCCGATGTTCAGCCCCTTGGCGGCCTTAAGATAGACCCACCTGTCCTCATAGCGCGCCGTGTCGTTAGTCGTAAGCGTCGCTTCCAGCTGCTCGCCGTTTACTCCCTTTCCCGGCAGAAGGCCCGCCTTTACGAGGACCTGGAAACCATTGCATATACCGATTATAAGTTTTCCGGCGCCCACGAATTTCCCGAGGTCCCCGGCCAATTTGTATTTTAATTCGTTCGCGAGTATCTTTCCCGAACCGACGTCGTCGCCGTAAGTGAACCCGCCCGGCACGGCCATGATATGGTAGTCGCGCAGCTTCTTCTCTCCGCTGACAAGCTGGTTTATATGAACGGCTTCGGATCTCGCGCCGGCGTGTTCGAACGCGAAAGCCGTCTCCTCATCGCAATTCGTCCCGGCCGCGCGGAGGACTATGACCTTCGGCCTTCTCTTTATCGCTACCATCTTAACGGCCTCTGCCAGGCCTCCTTCAGTTCTTTTCGGTCAGTCCTGACGACGATATCCCCTTCGGCGCCGTAGACCGTAAAATATTTCTCCTCGAGGACACCGCCTATGAGCCCGATAGCCGCGGCCCTCATCGCCTTCTCGAACCTCTTCTTTTTTTCCGGGCTGACGCCGACGATGAAACGGGTATTCGACTCCGAAAATAATATGATGTCGTCGCGCTTCTTCCCTCGCGCGCCGTATTTTACCTTGAAAGGCGCTTTTTCCAGTTTTATCTCGGCGCCGAACCCTCCGGCAAACGCCATCTCGGCCGCCGCCACCCCTATGCCGCCCTCCGAGCAATCGTGGCAGGCGTTCACGAGGCCGGCTCTTATCGCGCGACTCAACCTCTCCATCAGCGCGCGGCTGCGTTTCGCGTTGACGGTCGGCACGGAATTTCCGAGGACCCCGCGGGCCTTATAATAATATGAACCGCCGAGCTCGTCATATGTCATCCCGACTACATATATCAGGTCGCCCGCTTCCTTGAAATCCATGGTGATGCATTTCTTTACGTTATCCGCCACGCTGATAGCCGAAATGAGCAGGGTCCCGGGGATCGACACGCGTTTTTTGCCGACGATATATTCATTATGAAGGCTGTCTTTGCCCGAGATAAAAGGCGCCTGGAAACCTTTCGACATGTCATAACAACCCTGGGCCGCCCTCACGAGGCTGCCCAATTGCGACGGCTGGTCAGTGTCTCCCCAGCAGAAATTATCCAGGAGCGCCACCTCTTTCAGGTCGCCGCCTACCGCAATTATCTGCCTCAGCGCCTCGTCGATATTCGACGCCGCCATCCAGTACGGATCGATCTCTCCGTACCTCGGATTTATCCCGTTCGATATTATCACGCCTTTATCCGAATCTAATATAGGCCTGGCTACCGCGGCGTCGGACGGCCCGTCGTTATTTACGCCGACAAGCGGTTTTATGACCGAGCCGGCCTGGACCTCGTGGTCATATTGCCTTATTATCCATTCCTTGCTGCAGACGTTCCAGTCGGATAATATCCTTAAGAGCGACGGGGTCAGGTCCTTCGGGCACGCGAACCGCGGCTCGGCGCGCTTCGGCCTGTTCCATCTCGCCTTCCTTACGGTCTTCGGCAGGCCGTCGTGCAGGAATTTCATATCGAGGTCGCAGACCTTGTTCCTTTTATAAAAAAGTTCCAGTTTTTTCGTGCGGGTAAACTCGCCGATCACCGTCGCCTCGACATCCTCTCTTTCGAAGACCTCGAGCAGTCTTTTTACTTTGTTCTTCGGCACCGAGAGGACCATCCTCTCCTGCGCCTCTGATATCCATATCTCGGTATAGGTCAGCCCCTCGTATTTGAGCGGTATCCTGTCGAGGTCGATCCTGACGCCGGTCTTCTCGCCCATCTCGCCTACCGCGCTCGACAGCCCGCCGCCGCCGCAATCTGTTATCGCGTCATACAGGCCCAGGTCGCGCGCCTTCAGGATACAATCGGCCATCTTTTTTTCCTCGATGGGATTTCCGATCTGGACCGCCTGCGCTGAGACCTGCTCCGACTCCGAGGTCAATTCCCCGGACGAGAATGTCGCGCCGTGTATACCGTCGCGGCCGGTCTTCCCTCCCACGAGGACGACCATGTCCCCGCTCTCAACCTCTTTAAAAGACTTTTCTTTCGGCATAATGCCGACATTCCCGCAATAGACCAGGGGATTGCCGAGGTACCTGTTGTCAAAGAGCACCGCGCCGTTGACCGTCGGTATGCCCATCTTGTTGCCGTAATCGCGCACGCCGGCGACCACGCCCTTCATCACTCTCTTAGGGTGAAGGACGCCCTTCGGCAGGCGGTTAAAAGCGTAATCAGGCTCGCCGAAGCAGAATACGTCGGTATTTAAGATCGGCTTCGCGCCTAGGCCGGTGCCGAGCGGGTCGCGTATGACGCCGCCCAAGCCCGTATTCGCGCCGCCGTACGGTTCTATCGCCGACGGATGGTTATGCGTCTCGGCCTTGAAGCAGACGTTATATCTATTGTTAAATCTTATGACCCCGGAATTATCCTTGAATACCGAGACGCACCACGGCTTCTTGAGCTCGGCGGTCGCTTTCATTATCGTCTCTTTAAGGAGGTTGTTTATGAAGCGCCTTTTTCCGCCGGACTCGTAATCTATCAGGCCTCGGAATGTCTTGTGGCCGCAATGCTCGGACCACGTCTGCGCGAGCGTCTCAAGCTCGACATCGGCCGGCTCGCGCCCGAGGACGGTAAAATACTCCTTTATCCTGCGCATCTCGGTGAGATCCAGGAATAATTGGCCTTTCTTGCTTATATTCTCGAGACCTTTATCAGAAGAGCCCGAGAGGCCTACCGTTGTAAATTTAAAATGGTATTGCGGAGGGTTTTTAAAGTTATAGGAATCCGGACCGGTGACGATATGCTGGATGACCTTATTGAAAAGGAGCTTTTCGCTTATCGTCTTAAGCCGGCTCCCGGACACATTCCCGTTAATGATATATTTTTTTGCTGTCTTTACCGACTCGACGCCTTTTACGCCGAGATCGAGGATGCCTTTCCTCACGCTCTCCTCGACCGGGTCCATCACCCCGGCGTTATAGGCCACCTCGACGACGGCCTTATTCTTCGCCCGGTCATTCCTGCCGGTTATGGGGCTCGACCTGAATGAATAAACCTGGGTAACAGGGTCGGTAAGCAATTCCCCTGCGATCCTCTTTATCCCGGACCGGGAAACATTGCCTTCGATTATATATACCTGCGCGACCTCGACCGTTTCGACGCCTTTTATTCCCAGGTCCTCTATATCCCTCTTGACGCCGGAGTCGAAGCCGTTGTTCCTATCGCATACTTCAACGCGCCACAGCACTTAGAGCTCCTTATCGGTTAATTTCCTTAAGGCCTCCAGATACTTCTTGCTGGTCTTTTTGATGATATCCTCGGGCAGGTGAGGGGCCGGCGGGGCCTTGGGCCAATTTAAACTTTCAAGATAATCCCGCACGAACTGCTTATCGAAACTCGCCTGCGGCCCGCCCGGCTTGTATTTCTCTTTTGGCCAGAACCTCGACGAATCCGGCGTCAGGACCTCATCGATAAGTATCGTCTTGCCCTCTTCGGTAACGCCGAACTCGAACTTCGTGTCGGCGATTATTATCCCTTTCGAATCCGCGTATTCCGCGGCCTTCTTGTATATCGCTATCGCCTTGCCCTTTACGAGCTCATAAAGCCTGTCGCCGAGCTTCTTCCTCGCGCCGAACTCGGTGATGTTCAGGTCGTGGCCGATATCCTCCTTGGTCGAGGGGGTAAATATCGGCTCGGGCAGCTGGTCGGATTCCTTGAGGCCCTTCGGCAGTTTGATGCAGCATATCTCGCCGGTCTCCTTGTATTCCCTCCACCCCGAACCTGAGAGGTATCCCCTGACCACGCATTCTATCGGAAGCGGCCGGGTCCTCTTCACCAGCATCGAGCGGTCCTTTAATATATCCGTCGAATCGCCGAGTTTATCGCGCAGCGATTCCATGTCGAACGTCACCGCGTGGTTCTCGCTCTGTTCTTTCAGGTAATCAAACCAGAACTTGGATATCTGTGTCAGGACCTTCCCTTTATAAGGGATGCCTTCGGACAATACCACGTCGAAACATGATATCCTGTCGGTCGCGACGATAAGCAATTTGCCGTCAAGCTCGTAGATATCGCGGACCTTCCCGCGTTTGAAGAATTTAAGCGGGATGTTCTCGGTGGTAAGCAAAACTTCTTCTTTTACTTTTTCAGTCATAGCCCCAACCGTTTGTATATCCTGTCGACGTTCTTGGTGTAATAGCCCGGGTCGAAGCAGGCTTCCACCTCCTCGTGCGTCAGGTATTTCGTGACGTCGATATCGTCCGTTAATATCGCACTGAACCCGATGTTCTCCTTCCAGACGCGCATCGCGCATTTCTGGACCATGTCATACGCCTCATTCCTCGTGAGCCCCTTGCCTATGAGCGCCAAAAGCACCCTCTGCGAGAATACCAGGCCCTTCGTCCTCTCGAGGTTCTCTATCATCCGTTCCGGATAGACAGCCATATGCATCGCCACATCCGTGGCGAGGTTCAGCATATAATCCAGGAGGATGCACGAATCCGGGATTATGACGCGCTCCACAGACGAGTGCGATATGTCCCTCTCGTGCCACAACGAAATATTCTCCATCGCCGCCAGCGAGTTCCCGCGCAGGACCCTCGCGAGGCCTGCTATGCGTTCGCATATCACAGGATTCCTCTTGTGCGGCATCGCCGATGAGCCCTTCTGCCCTTCGGTAAACGGCTCCTCCGCTTCGAGGATCTCGGTCCTCTGGAGCGCCCTTATCTCTGTCGCGAATTTCTCGAGCGTGCCGCCTATTATGGCTATAGTCGTCAGGAACTGCGCGTGCCTGTCGCGCTGGATGACCTGCGTCGATATCGGCGCGGGCTCAAGCTTCAGCCGTTTGCAGACGTATTCCTCCACCCACGGGTCGACGTTGGCGAATGTCCCGACCGCGCCGGATAATTTGCCCACGTTTATCCCCTTGCGCGCGGCTTCCATCCTGGCGATATCACGCTGTATCTCGGCGTAAATAAGCGCGAATTTCAGGCCGAACGTCATCGGCTCGGCGTGCACCCCGTGTGTCCTGCCGACGCACGGGGTGTTCTTGTATTTTTTGGCTTTTCTCTCTAACGCTATGAGGAACCTCTTGAGGTCGTCGATAAGGATATCTGCCGCGTCCCTCATCTGGAGCGAGAGCCCCGTATCGAGGACATCGCTTGAGGTGAGGCCCATGTGGATATATTTGGCGTCCGGCCCGACGTTCTCGGAGATGCTCTTTATGAAAGCGATCACGTCGTGCTTGGTCTCTTTTTCGATCTCTTTGATGCGGTCTACGTCGAAGCGGGCGCGCCTTTTGATCTCGGATAATGCGGAATTTGGTATAAGTTTCTTCCTCGCGAACGCCTCGCAGGCCATTAGCTCCACGTCGAGCATCCGCTGGAAACGGTTCTGGTCTTCCCAGATCTTACCCATCCTGGGCAGGGTGTATCTTTCGATCATCTTCCCTCCAAAGGTGTAAAACCCGTAAAGGAGAGTCCTTCGGACATAATTTGTTCTTCTTATTTGAGGATTTCTAGTTTAATGAAGGCTTGTGCTACGATTATTTATACCACAAATGGCTTGTGGTGTCAAAATAATTCTCATACAAGTTCTTGGGGAAATTCGCCGATTAACTTATTGTTTCTCTTTTTCTGCAAGCGCCAGGCCTTCCGCGTTGCTATAAAGTAACAGGCCTTCTCCTTTTGATAATTCGATCCTGTCTCCTTCCTTGCTGCTGCCCCAATAATATCTTTCATCCGGCATCGATGCCGCGTATTTACCGTGCTTTTTATTCAGGGATGAGATCAGGGCATCGCCGTGGAAAGCATCTAAACCCTTTATTGACACCTTGAAAAGCTTTTCGCTGTTTGGGGTAAAATAAAGTTTTACTATGACGCGCTTATCAAGAAGAACGTCGTCGAATTGAAAAATGTTCCCTTCGGGGTCATTTGCCGCATATACACTCACGTTTTCTTTGCCCTGGGATAGCGCTAATTCGCGGGCCTCTGCTTTAGGCATTCCCCATTTAAAATCGCCGTATTGCGCAGTGATCGGCTTGGCGCTTCCGGATGACCGGCTGTTGTCGCTGGGAAGGCGATATCCCTTATCCGTTTCATTTGAGATAGCAGCCTGAATGGCCGACGTTGGATTGTCTAACACCAGGGCAACTGTCCTATTATCGGATATCATGGAATAAGATACCCGGAAGGTGGTCTTCGTTCCTGCGCCCGCCATGGTAACATTCGCATTACCCGCATAATTGTTGCCCCCGGACTTGACGTACGAGATATCGGCTACCGTGAATTTCTCTTCCGGAATACGGAGCTTGCCGGCTACCGACCGGATAATTAAATCTGATATTATTGGATTCATCTTTCTGCTGTTTAAATCTTCGCACCGCCCTGCATTGCTCAAACAACACGCTATCATTGCTGCGCCTATCAGTACCTTCAAGCCTCTCATGTCTTTCCCCTTTTAGTAAAAATGCCCCCTGCCATAAACTACCGCTATTTTACCACTTTTTTGGCCTAAATAATAAAAAAGGCGCTAACGTAAAGTTAACGCCTTTATATATTTGGTAGCGGGGAGAGGATTTGAACCTCTGACCTCAAGGTTATGAGCCTTGCGAGCTACCAGGCTGCTCCACCCCGCGATAGTCGACTCGTCAGATATGTCAAACTTTATACGAGTCTCCTGTAAAGGGAAAAACGTAGTTTTTCCCTTTACTGATCCCTTTTCCTAATCGGAAGTGTTATCAAAATAGCGAATTTCTATTCACCAATCTTGTGTAAAAGAGTATAGCAGACCCTTTGCTTAATAGCAAGGGGTAAATCAGACGGGAATTACCGGCCTTGTTTCTCTTCGACGTGTTTTTTGATGTCGGTCTGGAGCTCGCCGCTATCCACAAGGAAATTCTTCAGCTTATCCTCAAAAGGCGAGGCCTTGAAGGACTTCCCTTCGGGAGAGGAGGACATGTTCTCGCGGAAGCCCGAATCCGGGCGGCCGCCGCGCCTTCCTCCGTGTTCCCTCTGCGGGCGCCCGCCTGAGGGGAACTGGCCCCTTGGCTGGCGCGACGCCTGTTCCTTGCCGCTCTTTAAGGTGAGGTCTATCTTGCCGTCAGGCGAAACTTTTATTATCTTCGCCTTGACCTTGTCGCCCACCTTAAGATGGTCCTCGACTTTCTTCACATAGGAATCGGAGACCTGCGAAATATGGATCAGGCCCTTCTTGTTCCCGAATTTCACGAAGGCGCCGAACTCGGCTATCTTCATGACCTCGGCATCAACTACATCGTCGATCTTTACTTCCTGGGTGGCGCTACTTTCCATCCTTCTTCTTTGTCCTTACTATTGTTTCGCCCTTATTGGCGACCTGCAGCTTGTCCCGTGCTACCTTCTCTATGTAAGTGGGGTCGTTCTGAAGCTTGTCCTGCTCCTTTCGCAGGTCCACCTCTCCTACCCTCAGTTTCTCTATGCCGCTGTCCAACCTCGCCTGGCGCGCCTTAAGCTGTGTGTATCTCGATATGCCCGGCAGGAATATCGCGAACAATACCGCCGCCGCTATGCCTATCTTCCAGCCTAGCCTCTTTTTCTCCAAGTGCGTCCCCCGTAGACCGCCTTCTTGCCGAGCTCTTCCTCGATGCGAAGGAGCTGGTTGTATTTGGCGATCCTTTCGCTCCTGCAAAGCGACCCGGTCTTTATCTGTCCGACGTTAGTCGCAACAGCCAGATCGGCTATCGTCGTGTCCTCGGTCTCACCCGAACGGTGCGAGATCACTGCGGTATAGCCGTTCTTTAAAGCAAGGGATATCGTGTCCAGCGTCTCGGAAAGCGAGCCGATCTGGTTGACCTTGATAAGTATCGAGTTGGCGCAGCCTTCTTCGATGCCTTTTTTGAGGAATTTTACGTTCGTGACGAAGAGGTCGTCGCCGATGAGCTGGATCTTGCCGCCGAGCTCTTTCGTCATCTTCTTCCAACCGGCCCAGTCGTTCTCGGCGAGGCCGTCTTCGATCGAAACGATGGGATATTTTTCTATCCAGCCGGCGTACATATCGATCATATCTTCCGCGGTTTTCGCGCCTTCGGCCTTAAATACGTATTCCCCGTTCTTATAGAACGAGGATGACGCCGGGTCGAGGGCTATAGAGATATCTTTACCGGGTTTGTATCCGGCCGCGGTTATCGCCTGGACTATTAATTCGAGCGCTTCCTCGTTGGACTTGAGGTTCGGCGCAAATCCGCCTTCATCGCCGACGGCCGTGCTGTCGCCGCGTTTCTTGAGTATCGATTTTAAAGCATGGAACGTCTCGGCGCCCATGCGCAGGGCTTCGTGGAAATTTGCCGCGCCGATGGGCGCGATCATGAACTCCTGCAGGTCGAGGCTGTTGTCCGCGTGGAGGCCGCCGTTGATTATATTCATTAATGGTACGGGCAGTGTCACGGCTTTAGTGCCGCCTAAATACCTGTATAAAGGAAGGCCTTTTGAGTTCGCCGCCGCCCTTGCCGCCGCCAAAGAGACGCCAAGTATCGCGTTCGCGCCTAATTTTGATTTCGTCGGGGTGCCGTCGAGGGCTATCATGAACTTATCGAGCTCTTTCTGCTTGAACGGGTCCATGCCCTTGACCTTCGGGGCAATGATACCGTCTACGTTGGCAACCGCTTTGAGCGTGCCTTTTCCGCCGTAGCGCGCCTTGTCACCGTCGCGCAGTTCCAGGGCCTCATGTTCGCCCGTGGACGCGCCTGACGGGACCGCGGCGCGGCCCAATGTGCCGTCGCTCAATAATACGTCTACTTCGACTGTGGGGTTGCCGCGCGAATCGAGTATCTCGCGGGCTTTTACTTTAGAAATCACCGGTTTTTTCATCTTTACCATGTCCTATAGTTTAAGACATCCGTCGACGGATGTCAACCCCGCGCTCAATCCCGCGGTTAGCCCCGCACTCCGTGCGGGGTTTCGCTTCGCTCAATCCTCTTCCGGAGGATGGACCCCGTTTACCTGTGTCTTTATCGCGTGTATCAGGTCTTCGCAATATTTTATTAATTTCTTCTCTTTCGCGGCGGTCATCGCCTCGAAATGGAACCTGATGAGCGGCTCGGTGCCCGACGGACGGACCAGGACCCAGCTCGAGTCGGCCAGGGTAAATTTGTAACCGTCCATCGTGTCCAGTTTCGCGACTTTCGTTCCGGCTATCTCTTTCGGCGGGCGGCTCTTGAGCATATGGAGGAGCCTCGCCTTCTGGTCGTCGGTAAGCCTGACGTTCAATTTCCCCGGATACGACCTGCCGAACTCGCGGTATATCTCATTTAATATGGCGCTCAGCTTCTTGCCCCTGACCGCCACCATCTCGGCGACCAGCAGGCACGCGAGTATCCCGTCTTTCTCCGGGACGTGGTTGGCTATCGACAATCCGCCGGACTCCTCGCCGCCTATTATGCATTCTCCGGTCATTAATACCTCGCCTATATATTTGAAACCGATAGGCGTCTCTACGACCTCGATGCCGTACCGGGCCGCTATCCTGTCGACGAGCCGCGTCGTCGAATGCGTGCGCGCGACCTTCGGGAGGCGCGGCCGCGTATCGATCAAATGCTTGAATAACAACGATATTACTTCGTCCGGCGTATAGAACCTGCCGTTCTCGTCCACTATCCCGAACCTGTCCGCGTCGCCGTCGAGGCCGAGGCCGAGGTCGGCCTTGTGCCTCTTCACTTCGCGGAGCATCTTCCCTATATTATCCTTCGCCGGCTCCGGCGGGTGTCCGCCGAAGAGCGGGTCGAGATTGTCGTTCAATAATATGACTTTGCACCCGTTCTCCGTTAATATGCGGTCCAGGTATCCGCGGCCGGTCCCGTGCATCACGTCAACGACCGCTTTAAGGCGGGCTTTCTTTATCGCGGAGAGGTCGACAAGGTCTTTTATCCGCGCGAAATACGCCCGGCGGGGGTCAAATTCTTCTATGCGGCATTTAAGTTCCGAGGGCAACGGCTCTTCTACCTCGCCTTTGATTTTGGCGGCGCGCTTCTCTATCTCTTTCGTGACTTCCGGCTCGGCCGGGCCGCCGTGCGAGGGCGAAAATTTGAGGCCGTTATATTCGGGCGGGTTATGGCTCGCTGTTATGTTTATGGCGCCGTCGGCTTCCTTATGGACAACCTGGAAAGAGATCACCGGCGTGGGGGTGTCGCGTTCGGTAAGGAGGACCTTCACGCCGTTCGCGCAAAGGACCTTGGCCGCGGCAGACGCGAATTCCCTTGAATCGAAGCGGGTATCGTGGCCGATTATTACGACGGGCGGGGCCTTCCTGGAAGGGTGGTGCGCCTTTACGTAGCCTGCTATCGCCTGCGCTGCTTTTCTTACGTTCGAGAACGTGAATCCGTCGGCTATTACGGCACGCCAACCGGATGTGCCAAACTTTATCGACATCTACTTTACTATTACTCTCCTGCCTGCCGCCTTCAGCTTCCCCCTCGCGAACAACTCGATCGCTTCGGGGTAGATCTTGTGTTCCAGTTTGTGGACACGAGCTAGAAGCGTTTTTTCGCTATCGTTATTTTTTACGGGGCATGCCGCCTGCAGGACTATCGGTCCCGCGTCGACCTCTTCGGTCACGAAATGGACGGTCGCTCCCGTAACTTTGACGCCATATTTTATCGCATCTTTTATCGCTTGTCCACCTTTAAATGCCGGAAGTAGCGCCGGGTGGATGTTCAATATCCTGTTCCTGTATCTCTTCACGAAACTATCGCTCAATATCCGCATATACCCGGCGAGCGCGATAAGTTTTATCTTTTTGCTGTTGAGTTCCCGGACGACCGCGGCCTCTAGCTCTTTTTCCGAGGCGAAACCTTTCGGGTCAAATACGGCGACCGGTATGCCGGCTCTCCCGGCGCGCTTTACCGCATAAGCCCCGGGATTATCGCAGACGACAAGCGCGAGTTTCGCGCTGATGCGCCTCTTCTTCGAGGCGTCAATTACCGCCTGCAGGTTCGTTCCGTGTCCGGAGCAAAAGACAGCGAAGTTCATCCCGGTTTCCCCCTGGTCTTTGGGTTCATTTAAGCAGCGCGTCCAGTTTTCTAGCCAGCTCTTCCTTTGGCGTGACACCTATGACGCGACCCGCCTCTTTGCCGTCCTTGAATATTATAAGGGTGGGAATATTCATCACGTTAAAGCGGGATGCCGTCTCACCGGCCTCGTCCACCTCGACCTTGGCGACCTTTACTTTTCCCGCGTAATCTTTGGCTATCGCCTCGACCACCGGCGCTACCATCTTGCAAGGCATGCACCACGACGCCCAGAAATCCACGAGCGCCACTCCCTTCGCCTGTGTTATCTCCTTGTCAAAATTGTCGTCTTTCAACTGCAGTATGCCCTCAGCCATGTTGTCCCTCCTGTTTTTAACCTGCCTTTATTGGATGTGGTACCCCGAGACGCGCCATTTGCCGTCTTTGTCCAGCATGGGCACTACCACTTCCCGGGCGTCGGATTTCTTCCTGAAATCTGTCTTATAGACGATGATGACATATTCTCCGTCCGGCGCGCCCGGCATCTTCTCCTGATATTTCTCACTTATGAGCTCCCTCGATTCCACGGGCCCGAGCATGCTCCTCAGGTTGGTAAGCGTGTTTATCCACTCGTCTTTCTTTACCATCACCTTGAAGAACTCGGCGGCATCGTCATAACTCTTTGCGTAATTTTTCTGGTCAACGGATTCGAGCCAGTTTTTGGCGGCGATCTTCGCTTTCTTCTCCGGGCTCGCGCCGAAGCACACGCCGGAAACGAACAGCACCATCAACATTACCGCGATCGATCTCTTCATCTTGCCCTCCTTTTCCGAATTAAGTACTCTCACCGTAATTGTTCAATATATTTCTGCGCGGCGAAGGCGGCGGTGGCGCCGTCACCGCAGGCCGTTACGAATTGATAAAGGAGTTTTTTACGGCAGTCACCGGCAGCGAAGAACCCTTCGCGCGAAGCCGACATGTCGTCCCCTGTAATAATATACCCTTTCTCGTCCGTCTCGACAAGCCCTTTCGCTAATTCCGTGTGGGGCTTAAAGCCGACCGCGATGAATACGCCGTGGGCCGCTATCGCCTTCTCCCCTCCGGTCTTTACGTTCTTGACCTTCACTCCTTCTACCCTCTGGTCGCCTGATATTTCAGCGACGACCGAATCCCATACGAAATTTATCTTCTTGTTCGCGAACGCGCGCTCCTGGAGTATCTTCGCCGCGCGCAGCTCATTCCTCCTGTGGACTACGCTGACCTTCGCGCAGAAATTCGTCAGGAAGAGCGCCTCTTCTATCGCGGTATCCCCTCCGCCGACGACGACCACTTCTTTATTTTTGAACAACGGCCCGTCGCACGTCGCGCAATAAGAGACGCCGCGGCCTCCCAGCCTGTCCTCCCCAGGCAACGCAAGTTTGGCGTAACTCGCGCCCATCGCGAATATTACGGCCGGCGCCTTATGCGTATCCTTATCGGTCCTGGCTGTCTTCGCGCCTTTGCCTTTATCCTCCATGGAAACGACCGGCTCTATCTTTACCGTGAGCCCGAAGCGCTCGCCCTGCTTTACGATCTCCTCTATTATCTGCATTCCTGAGACGCCTTCCGGGAATCCGGGATAATTCTCAAGCAGCGGCGAGGTCAATATCTGCCCGCCGGGCATCGCCTTTTCCAGGAGAAGCGTCTTGAGCCGCGCGCGCGAGGCATATATCCCGGCGGTCAGGCCGGCAGGCCCTCCGCCTATGATTATCAGGTCGTGATCAGGCATCGGTGCCTTTCTCCTTAAAGAGACGCAGGTCTATGAACCCGAGTATTCCCGATATTACATAAAAAACGCTTACCCCGTAAAGTATCCAGCCGCTGTCGACGCGTTCGGCGAGTTTCGCGGCACCAAGCATGAATATGAGGAACGCCAGGTTCATCGCGATGCCTAGTGAGCTGAATATCCTTCCGCGCATCTTCTCGTCAACCATCTCGTGTATGAGGGTGTTCGTCGATATCCCGATAGGCGCCATGGCAATGCCTAATATCATTGCCACGACAGACGCCCCCAAAAACGACCTTGTCCCCTTAAGGACGGCCGTAAAAGCGCATATCGATATGCCGCACAATATGAGGCAGGCGAATATCGATTTAGCCTTTGAGAAACGGTGACCAAGCTTCCCATAGGCGACCGATCCGATAAAAAATCCCGCGCCGAGGAAGAATCCCAGGAGGCTTAAGTCGCGGGTCATCGACCCCATCGCGTCCTGGATGAAGACTATCACCACGGCATACGCCGCGCCCGCGCCGGCCATGAGGACGAAGAGCATGCGGAACGCGAACCTCGCCTCGCTGTGTGCGGCCAGGTATTTTGCCCCGTCCTTTATCTCCCGGACGATCGACGTCTCTATTATCTTTTCTATATCGACCGATCCCTCCGCCTTCTTCTGTTGCCGCCTGTGGCCGGTAATAAAAACGATCGCCGCCGCCGACATCAGGTAGACGAACGAGTTAAGGTATAACCCGCCTTTTACCTTCAAAAATTCCACCAGGAGCCCACCGATGACAAACCAGAATATCGCGCCTATCATCGAAGTGACCGTAAAAAGAGAATTCGCTACGAGCAGTTTTTCTTTCGAGACAAGATCCGGGATAATGGCGAGCCTTGCCGGAAGGAAGAAACAGCTCACCGCGAAGATAAGGAACACTGCGGTGTATATCGGGAATGTGGGCGTGAGGCCCAGGAACGCGACCGGTATCACAAGCACTATCAGGCCGCGCAGGATATCGCAGCCGATCATCGTCCTCTTCCTGTCCCACCTGTCTATGAACGCGCCGGCTATCGGACTCACGAAAAAGGAGGGTATTATAGTGAATGAGAAGAATTTGGCGAGCTCGAACGGGGAACCGGGAGCCCTGCTGTAGACTATCGCTATCAGGGCCATCTGGTTGAGCCTGTCTCCGAATTGCGAGATTATCTGGCCCACCCAGAGGAGGAAAAAATTACGCTCGCTTAGGACTTCCCTGAATCTCGCCAAATAATGTTCCGGGGTTTAAGAATGGAGCTGGCGAGAGGAATTGAACCTCCGACCCGCGATTTACGAAACCGCTGCTCTACCAACTGAGCTACGCCAGCAACAAATTTGTCTCGCCCTAAAAACCGGGCAAATTTGTCGTAAAGGGGGAAGCATCGTTTCCCCCTTTACAGAGCCCCCTTCCCAGGAGGAAGAGAAACTACAAAAACTAAAACCTTGTGTATTACTTTACCTCGATCACGCAATTCGTGCTGCCGTACTGGTTGGGGACGCAGGTGTCGCAGCTCGGGTCGTTCTGCCATGAACCGTCGACGTAGAATTTGTATTCGTAACGTCCCGGCTTCAGGGTCGTTCCGGCTGTCCAGTCGTCCTTCCAATCCTTCTTCATCGGGATGGCGTTGACATCCCAATTATTGAAATCTCCCGCAACGCTGACACTGCTGGCATAAGGGGCGATGAGCTTAAACGTGACTTTCTTTGTCCCGGCCTTTTTTACTGCCATGACTGCTTCCTCCTTTTATTTATATCGTGAAATGGTGCCGAGGAGCGGAATTGAACCGCTCACGCCGGGATTTTCAGTCCCGCGCTCTACCATCTGAGCTACCTCGGCATAGGTTACGGATTTAACGAGAAGGTTTCGATATTATATAATTTTAAAAAGGGCAAGTCAACCCTATTTTCCCATTATCTTGTCGAGCTGTTTGTTGATCTTGTCGCCTATTTTCTTGACCGTCTCGCCCGTATCGCCGCCTATCATGTTCCCGATCTTCTCCCCGGCCTTCGCAGGGTTCTCGACCGCATCCTTGATCGTGGATATAAATAAACGCCCGACGCCGTCGGTAAAGGCCTTGAGCATGGCATTACGCAGGGCCTTGCCCATCTCCGCGCCCCATTTAAAGTCGGGCTTGGCCAGGTCGCCGCTTATATCGAAGCTGAAGTTTACGGTATTGTTTTCGTCCTTCAGGAAAGTTATCACGTCCTCGGTCTTGAGCTCGAAGAGGACCGTCTGGTTCGGATCGCCTATAGGCTCGAGTACGAGGTCCTTGATACTGACCCGGTTTTTGACATCGAGGTTCCCCTTGTCGCATGCCGCCTTGGTATCAAGGAAGAGGTTCCCCTTGTTGACCTTGACCGGCAGGAGGCCGCCCCAATAGACCGAGAACTTCGTTATCGGGAGGTTCTCTATCTTTATATTGCCGTCGAAACTCATCGGCTTTTCGATAAATTTACCTTTTCCGTCGACCGAGAACTTCCCCTGGCCTTCTATATTGCCTTTCGCGTTCACGCCCGTTATTATCGTCCTGCCGGACAAGGATACGGAATTCACGATCTCGCAGTTTATCGAAGAGAACCCGGTTATCGTGGCCGGCTTAGAGACTTTCTGGTCTATGAACTTGAAATTCCCGTTCTCGACTGCGAATCTCTTGAACAGCAGCTCGCCGCCCTTCTTCGCGCCGTCTTTCTTTTTGAACTGCGGGACTTTCAGCTTGCCGGACTCATCGAGGTAAAGTATCGCCTCCGGGTTCGTTAGCACTATGTTATTCAGGATATATTTATTGAACAGGCTCGGCAGGAGATAAAAATCCACGCTTATCTCTTTCGCCTTCAGGATGTAATCGTCCTTCTTCTCCGGGTTAAGGACCGTTACATCGTCAAGGATCACCTTCCTTTGAAGGACGCTCACCGCGCAATCGCCTATGGTCGCGTCAACTCCCAGCGACTCCTTCAGGCCCTTGATTATCAGGCCTTTGACATACGGCGCGGCCAACAACTGGGCGACGAACGCCAGGATGACCAGCAGGCCTATTACTATAAAGAACCTTTTCCAGAACATCGCTTATCTCTTTCCGAAAATGCTTATTTTGAAAAAGCCAGGTATCCCAGCGCGATCAGGTTCAGCGGCGAGATGAACATCAGGATCGTCAGGACCGCAGCCAGGCCCGGCGATTTCCCGCGCGCTATCGCGACTTTATACCACACATACGCCATCAAGATGACAAAATAGAGCGAGTTAAGGACTATGGCGGCGGTAAATGCCAGTCCGACGAGAGGATTGAACATCGCTACGAAAGCCGAAATGAGGATAAACGCGAAGAACGTAATGACCGGGATGACCAGGAACCTGTATTTTATCCATGCTATATTGAGGACAAGGAAGATATTCAGGACCGGCACCCACGCCATCCATCCGTTCAGGGTCTTTGTCTTCGCGGCGATAAACTGCAGGCACAGGGCATAATAAATATAAAAAATAAGTATGATGGCAAATGTTAAGGATAAGATCATCGCCCTGGCTTTGCCTGAGGCTAGCGCCGGAAAAGACTCCTCGATCTCGACCCTGTCTATCATCGACCTCGTCTCGACGGGCTGGGTTATCGCGTTGGAGATATCGCTTATAAATCCTGTCTTGCCGTATGGTTTTTTGGATTCAAGGGTTATTTCGCCGTTATCCGACGCGAGGACCACGCTCCCTTTGTCTATCGAGATCACCTGGAATCGCGCGAAAATGTCGCCTTTTTTTACGAAATAGGTGCCTCCCTTGTAGTTTATCTGGCCTATAATGCCGCCTTTGCCCGATTCTATATAGCCGTTATAGACGAATTCCTGGCCCACCGTCTTAGGCGGCAGGAGTTTTCCGCCCTTGTCCCTCTTTCCGGCCCGGTCGTCTATGACGGCGAAACCTCCCGCTTCAACGGGAGGTTTCTCGTCAATTTTTGCCATAGGTTTCGGCGTCGTCGAAAGTATCTTCTTCATGTTCTGCAGGAACCCGGCAGGGGGGAGGAACCCGGGTATCTTCTGGAGGACTTTGCCGTTGCTGTCCAGGAAGATTATCGTCGGGAATCCCGAGACGCCGTATTTGTTCGTCAGGTCCTTTTCCTTATCGGCGTTTATCTTGACACAGATGAATTTAGCGGACGCTGCGTTGACCTTCGGGTCGGAATACGTGTCGCTGTCGAGCTTCTTGCACCAGCCGCACCAGTCCGTATAAAAATCTATCATGACCGGCTTGCCCTGGCTCTTGGCGGCCTTCAGCGCGTCCTGCAGGTTATATTTCCACGCTATCGCGTCGGCCCGCGGCAATATGAGCGCGAATGCCGCGATAAAGGCCAACACGAAAAAAACTTTTTTATTCATAGTCTCCCTCCGGTTTTCTGCGGAAACCCTTCTTCTCCGAATGTATCTTCTTCGCGGCGAGCATCTTCTCCTTCGCCCGCCTCGACCTCTTGCGCTTCTGCCTCCTTATCTTTTCTATCTTCCTCCTCTCCTCGGAGGCCCTGCCAAGCGCCATGGTTTCTATCTTATTTACCAATATCCTGCGCGCGAGGAAACGGTTCAGCGCCTGGGAACGCTCCTGCCCGCATTTGACCTCTATGCCCGTGGGTATATGCTTGAGATAGACGGCGGTCGAGACCTTATTGACATTCTGCCCGCCCGGACCGCTCGAACGGATGAACGACTCGACGATGTCGCTCTCGCGCACCCCGAGCCGCCCCATCTTCTCTTTAAGGGCGTGTTCCTTCGATAAATTTACGTTATAATCGGCCATGCGTCAAAATCTATTTTATCGCAAACGTCAGTTGACCACGACGTCAACCTGAAAGGTCTTTAACGGCGCGATCTTCTTCTCCCACGACCGGTGACAGACAAGCTTGAGCATTGTCTTCCCCGGTCCTGCCGCCTTAAAGCGCAGCGTGACCTTTCCCGGAGAGCCTGTCAGTTTCGTATCGGCCTTGAATTTCGTGGCGCTCTCGACCTGTTTAAGCACGGAAGTATTTACCGACACGATCTCCCACATATAACCCGTTGTCGGGTTCCCGGGAAGCTCGATTATGAGGGTGTTCCCTGTCGTGAGCTCGACCAGCTTGCCGTTGTCCTTCTCGATTAATTTCTTCGATTCCATGGAACGGTCTACTGCGCACCCGGAGAGGAGGAACGCGGCGATCAATATGAGGGCGGAACCCCTTTTAACGTTTAACATTTGGCCTCCACTTTTACGGTGACGGTGTGGTGTCTTCGAGGCTTATGAGCGTGCCTGTCCCGTCGGGATTCTCGTAATACCTGACGGTGACGGCGTCATCTATCTGCAGCTCTGAAAAATCTATCTCTTCCGCGCCCTTCCTTATGACCGCATTATCGGGCACGGCAAGGACCAGCTCGCGGTAGCTGTTATCCTGACCGTCCAGCCATTTTACGACCATCTTTGACCCGGCCCAGTCCAGGTCGAAGATCGTCCCGTCGACGGCCTTGACTTTGCGAAGCTCTCCCTGCTCCTGCTGGCAATAGCAGGGCGCGGCTGCGACGGTCCCCAGGACCGCTATCAAAAGCGTAATGATTATCTTTGTCATTCCCTCTTCCCCTATTCTATGACGGTTATCTGGTCGAGCGCGCCGCTATCGTCGAAGAAGAGGCGTATTTTCGGCTTATTCAAGAGGTCTGTCGTGCCGGGCCTGTAGACCCATATCTGCCTCTTGCTCGCCGTCTCGGTCACGATAGCCACCGGCTCTCCGTATTTCAAGACCGCGGCCTGCTTCACGCCCTTCTTTATCGCGCCTTTGGCGACAGCTTCTTTTACCCGGCCGTAAACAGCGGTCTCTTTGTCATAATCGCGCTGTATATCGTCCATGCTCTTCCCGACCTGCATGAGTGTCCCTATGCCGCCGGCGGCGGCCGTGAACGGCGCTAAAACTATCGCCAAAGCCAAAAGATAAATGTATTTTTTCATGGTCTCAGTCCGGATAATAGCCCGTGCCGACGACCCACCCGAAAGGCCTGAAGAGAAGGCTGTATCCCCTCTTCTTCGAAGGTTCGGACGAGCCCGGCTTCGGGAACCAGTAATCGGTATAACCGCCGCCCGGCTGTTTGCCGCGGGTAATTATCTCCCGGATATAATTAACGCCGTTTATGTTCGCGTCAAGGCGGTTCTTGCCCTCCACTTTCTTGTCACCGTAGAGGACGACGTTTACGCCCGCGACAGTATCCGCCCAGAAATATCCCTTGCCGTCGTCGCCGTAGCGCAGGGACCTCAACAGGTTGGCGCCCGCCTCTTTCGCCTGGTCAAGCGTCATGTTATCCTTCTGCGCCCTGTCATATACGGCCTGGAGCATGCTGACCGCCTGCTGCGTGGCGTTCTTTATGACCGCATCCTGTTTATCGTTCGCCGAGAACTCTTTCGTCGCCACGACCAGCCGCCACTCGGTGCCGTGCAGGGCAATGGTAGTCCAGACTGCATTCTTTTTTACGGGTTTAGTGGTCCCCAGGTCGTAAAAATTGTACGAGCCCGAACCTGTCCTGTCCGCGGCGATCTTCCTGCCGAACGCTACCGTATCCGGGAACGGCTCATAAAGAGGATCGCTGAATAACATCCTCCCTATCTGATCCGGGTCCGGATCATAAAGAATGCGCCCGTCCTTCTGCATCACCCATATATACAGGGACGGGTCATTCGTCACCGACTTTATCACAGCCGAAAGCAGGTCTTCCGGCTTGAAAAGCAGGCTGACAGACCCGGCGAAATCCCCCCTCGCCGAAAATACCGGCTGCTCTATGTCCGACGCGTAAAAACCCTCGACGCATTTAAAGGCGTCGCTCATGACCGGCCGGCGGGTCCTTTGAATACGAATTACCTGTTCCTGGCCGCTGACATCCGAACCTTCGCAGCTTTTATATTCTTCCGGCTCGACTATGGCCATTATCCCCTTGGCGTCGATGTACGAGCAATCAACCGCGTAAGGGCTCGACCTGGCGAGGTCGGCGATGATCTTCCGCCCCTCATTACCCGAGGCGCCGGTCTTCTGGATCTCCCTTGCGGCAAAAGCCGCGCCGGAATCCATTTTAATAAAGGCGCTGTCTATTTTGTCCTGGAGTTTCAGGATGATATCCAGGGAGTTGTCGCTCTCGGCGGCTTGGGCGGCGGACGTGAGAATAAAAGCAAGGATAAAACCATATATCGATATCTTCTTTTTCATTATTCTCCTTCCGGGATAAAAAGAAGTTTACCACCATAGAAATAGATAGTCAATGGCAGCGCTTCTGCGCTACCATCAATAAGTGCCGGAATTCTTCATATGCTCGTCCGAGATGCCGAAATGATGCGCGAACTCGTGGATCACCGTGCGCCTGACCGCCTCTTTTATGTCGTCATCCGTGCGGCAGACGCGCTCGATGTTATTTTTGAATATCGTTATCTTGTCGGGAAGGACATTGCCGTAATAATGCATCCGTTTGGAGAGCGGCACTCCCTGGTAGAGCCCCATCAGGTAACCGTCTTCGTTTGAACCACCGGCCTTTTTGTGCTCCGCAGTTGGCTCATCCTCGATGACGACGCCGACATTCTCGAGTTTCTGTTTTATTTCTTCGGGCAGGCTCTCGACGGCCGCGACGACAAGGGCCTCGAAGGATCTAGCGTCCATATCGCTTATTTATTTCTCCCCTTGGGGATGCACCTGAGGGTGCAGTTTCTTCCACCTGTCGAGGAACAGGAAGTAGACGCCCGGGCCGAAGGAAAGGAGCATTACCGAGATCCCCAGCGCTATCCCTATGAAAGTCGAAAATCCGGCGCAGCAATAATCCCTGCTCCTGGCGATGATGTGCGTCGGGACCGCGACGAGCAGTTCGAGGACGCTCCCCTTGAACATAAGCCTGCATTTCCGTTCCACGAAATTCCTGGGATCGTATTTCTTGCTCCACCTGTAAAAGACCGCGCCCCAGAGAAACCATACGGCGATAAACGAGATTATATATATCTGGACCGGCGGTTTGGCCAGCCACTCTTTGGCCTCGGAAAAGTTTAAGCCGAGGATAAGCCAGGAGTACCCCTCCGGGCCTTTTATCACGGTTTCGGTGATGGCGGCAAAAATGCCGACGGCCAGCCCGGTCATTACAAAACTTATCGCGATGACGGAATAGATTATTGAGCGTTTCCTTATAGGGCGATTGCTCCCCGTCTCGATGGGTATGCCCAATAACGCCGCCTGGCAGATGAGCATTACCGCGAACAACACCCAATACCTCAAGGATGCAATTACCTCTATCGCATTATCATAGGTAAGCTCGGGATAAAAAGCCGCGAGGAAGACCGGCACGGTCAGGACGAATAAGATAACGCCGTAAAGCAGGACTACCGCTATCGCGAAGCGTTTCACGCCTTGCCCCCCCTGTTTTTGGCCATCATCGCCAGGATATATACGCACGAAACTATAGTCACTGCATTGGCAAATATTATCGGCAGATTATTTATCATAATACCATAAATAAGCCACAACAGTATGCCTATAGAAAAGAGGACATACATCGGCATCGACAGGTCTCGCGTATGCTGTGTCTTGTAGACCTTATACGCCTGCGGGAAGAACGCGATCGTCGTGCATGCGGCGGCGAGGAGGCCGAGAAGAGTTACGTGATCCATATTTTATATTATATTTTCTCTTTTGGTCCGTCACTAATTGCGTATATTTCACTCTAATTTCTATTTTCGATATATGCTATTTTAATGCTTTTCTAAGACTCCCGGATACTCCGCAGAGGGGTATTTGAAAATAGGTTTAATTCTCGCTTCTAGCTTTTCGCCATTATGCTTTATTTCCATAAGCCCTCCCTTCGGCTCTACGCTTTCACATAACGCGATACCGTCACCTGTATCGCTATAAAACCTACCTGAAAAATCTAAAACATCACCCAAAATTCTAACGCGCAATATAACATTCCCTTCTTTATCTAAAATCTCTAATGCATCTTTAGTAAAATTTTTATCTAACGTTAAAATCGGATTCCTTTGCCAAACATTATCTTTAACCTTTGCCAATATTTCGTTTTTCTCGTTTCTTAACGTAAGATTGAGTTTATACTGACTACGAGGAAATAATTTCCAGAAAAGGTATGATTTTTCTATTTTTACATCCAAATCGTCCCCTAATATATTAAAAAGCACGAAATCATTACCAGTTTTAACAAGTTTTGCCGAACCTATGGAAAACGTTGGATAAGATATATTATTCCTTATCCGAAACGTTAATCTGCCGCTATCTTTTTGATAAATATACTTTTTGGTATCTGAATACTTAAGATAAATACTCAACAGAGTAGACGTGACGAGTAATAAAATAATTATAAAGTTTACATTCCCAGAAGATTCATTTTTAAACCAAATTCCGACAATTGCTAGTATTAACGTAATTAAAATTATTACATATTCCATTTCCCCTCCTTATTCTAGCCCCGGAAATGTTTTCACCTTGGTTTCCTTTCAAACAAAAAAGGCGTTAGTTTCCTAACGCCTTGGTTTGATTCCTATTTGTGTATTTTATCCATTTTCAAGACCTTCTGGTAAAACATGGCGGGCCCGACGAGATTTGAACTCGCGGTCTTCAGATCGACAATCTGACGTGCTTTCGTCGTCCGCCATTTTCATATTACCATAACCCCCGAATTTGTCAACAATTGTGACGGTGTGGCCGTTTCCTCTGTCTTGTTAACCGGCTCTTGTGCCCAAATCGTGCCTATCTGGTTGTTTAATGCCTCAACGGCTCGTTTTTTATGGCCGGACGATAGGTGGCTGTAGCGTAGCGTCATCTTGATTGACTTATGCCCCATAAGCTCCCTGATGGAGTTCAGGTCCACCCCTGCCATCGCCAATTGCGAGGCAAAGGTATGCCTTAGGTCGTGGAACCTAAAGTCTCTTATGCCGGCCTTATGCAGGGCTGCGTGGAATGATTTTCGTATATCAGTATAGGGTTTTCCCTTTGCGTTTACAAAAATATAAGGGCTGCTCGGATGCTTCCTTACTTTGATAAGCGTTGACCTCACCAGGGAGTTCATGGAAACCTCTCTTTTCTCCCCGTTCTTAGTCTGGCTTAAATATATGTTATCGCGGCTAAAATCGACATCATGCCATTTAAGGTTTAGGATCTCTGACTTTCGCATTCCGGTATGCAAAGCAACGGTAACGACTGGATATAAGTATCCGTTGCAATACTTAAGGAGCGTGGCGATCTCTTCTTTCTCAAGAAAACGAAGCCGGCTCTCTTCTCTGAATAGCTTTATCCCCTTAACCGGGTTCGGGCCGTTAAGCTTTCCCCAGATGGTCGCCTTATTAAACATGGACTTAAGAAGCGCGAGGCAACGATTGGTTGTGGCGGGGCTGACCTCGGTTAAAGTTTTGGCCTTAAACTTCTCGACATCGAGAGGGGTGATTTCCTGCAAAAGGCGCCCTGAAAAGTACGCCTTAAGGCGCTTCATGTTTGGTATCTCGGCGCGTTTCCAGGAGCGGTTATTTAGCTTCGAATGGTGCTCAAGGTAGTCTTCGAGGAAATCCTCAAATCTGATCTTTTCGCTGCGCTTGATATCCAAGTATCTGTTCTCATCAATCGCGCTCTGTCTCTTGCGTAAGACTTTTTCGGCAAGAGCCCTGCTGCCGCTTATGGCCTCGCGAACCCTGTGTCCATTGGCGTAATAGTCTATAAAGTATTTACCGTCGCGTTCTCTTATCGCCATATTTTTGATATAACCTATTGTATTTCAATGTGTTATAGTATAGCCGTCAGTCACAAGACTACCCTGAAGTGAGGGGGAAGTCAAGCTATAATTCGACACTTTTTACCCTCCTGTCTTTAAGCCAGGCCTCTATCTCGCGCAGATCAAACTTTACCAGTCGGCCTATTTTTAAGTAAGGGATCTTCTTGTGGCAAACCCAGCCATAGAGAGTCCCCTTGGTTAAGCCTAAGTATTCAGAAGCTTCTTCCATGCCTAAAAATCGTTTTTCCATATAACCTATGCTTCCATTCCCTGCCATTTAAGCTTGGGTTTCCTGCTTTTTAGGTGCATTTACCGAACCTTTCGAACCTTTTTACCTTATTTCACATTACTTTCTTACCTTTTTATATACATTACCTTCATTACCTTGTTACCTTTTTTATATTGCCTATTTCCCTCATTTTTTACGCACTCACGCACGTATATTCAAATTGATACTTTTAGGGTTAGCCAGATATGCTTCTGCTGGCTTCCGGCCAATAACCCCTACTCAGCTACTGTTTTCCTGTACAGGAATTGAAGTTTGGCCCCCTATGCCACCCCTATTTGGGTTCTTGCCAAACCTGTAGTGAAATAAAGGGCAGTCTAATATCACGCAGTTACGGACCTCTGATGGTTGCTGCGCTGAGCAGATAAGGCATTTGGCTCTAATCGCCTTTATCGGCGTTAATGATTTCATTTTGACGAACCTCCTTTATTTGGAGAAAGATTTTTTGATAGTTTCTTGAAATGCATTGTGCATTTCTTGTATTTGAAGATCATTTAATGTCTCTTGATTTATCTCTTTCTTTTCTTTATTTGGGGTAACATTTTGACACCCTTTATTGGACAATTTGTCAACCTTTGCGGACAATTTGTCGTCCTTTATGCCTGACTGAAAGGGTGACATTTTGTCATCCTTTTCTAATAGCCAATATCGTGTGGCATTACCACTCCATTTACCCTCTGCGGCTTTTATTTTACCTATCTCCTTTAAGTGACCTCTGCACCTTTTGATTGTTCTTGGGCATACACCCAAATACCCTGCCGCTTCAGAGTCTGCTTTAAAAAATGACCCATCTCCCGCCAACTTCCCATTTTTACTGAAGTAAGTATATTGATTCATTAAATAGTACAAAAACGATCTACAAGCCGGCGTTAATCGCTTCATTCTTTCCCACCACCTTTTTCATCAAGTCTTCATATTTATTTATAATAGCCTCCTGTACGGCGCTACCTACAATCTTGTTAATAGGATAAATACAGCTTAAGGCCTTTCCGTTAGGTAAAACTTTGGTGGGATAGACTAGCCTATAACCGGCTTGACTTGATAAAGAAGTGTAGATTGCAATATTGCCTATGTAGAATTGATTATTTACTACGCAGGAGGCAAATGCTATGAGACCGTTATTTGGTTTAACTGGAATGATTTGGATTTCGGAGATTGATATTAACGTCTTCATTTTCGTTACCTCTTCTTTATAAGGCAGAGTATAGCGTGAAGACGTTAATAACGCTTATGGAGATTTTTGGGCTATTTTGAAGAGATTTCCGCCATAGATTTTTTCCGGCAACGAATGACATCTCTGGCGACATTGGCAAGACTTACATTTAGGGAGATTTTTTTTCTACGCTGTTTATTGGCATGACAAATAGCGGATTTAATGGAGATATTGAGATAGTCCAGAAACGGCCCGCACGTCTTTTGACTATTTTGATATTCGTCAACTTTATAGCACTTATTTTGGAGCTTGGGCTCCTTATTGGTATGGTTCTTCCAAACGGCAGCTAAGTTCTCAACGGCTTCATGATAGCTCTGATCTTTCCATCCAGGTTTTCCGGGATTTTTCATAACTTCTTTACATGCTAATTTAAGATACAAAATTAAATCGTTTAATGTCTGCAATGTTATCTGGGGGTATTCCGGATGAATAAAACTATAAAATTGCTGCTTAAGCTTAATTGTATTTTGATGTGAGCCTTGCTGTAAATAAGCTTGCAATGTATTTTCTAAAGACTGCAGATGATCATGTAATGCCTGCAACTGCTGGACGCTTTCCTTACGTTTAATATTTTTTAGGGTTATATCCGGGCTCAACCATCTAACCAATGTAGAAACATGCTCTGCAGTTTCCTTCAGAGCAACCTTTTGCTTTTCCTTTGGGAAATATGCCTGAATCTCTTTCTTTTCCTTTTCTGTATAGACAATGACAGTACGCCAAAATGGTCGAGTATCTATCCTCAAGTATCTGCTATTGTTTGGAGATTTCCTCACTTCTTCCTCACGTCCACGCAGAATATTTATTACGCGCTGGCATCTCTTGGATCGCTCTAAGTTTTCCCGAACTAACTATCCAATTGGTCCCAAGTCAATAAATAGCAAGTAGAGCTACCTTGCAAGTTTGAGCAAAACAGATCAAATTCTGCCTTGTGGGATAGGCCACTTATCGCCTTATTGTCTTTGCTAACCAAAGTCGTTAAATAAAACTTTTTATTTAATTTTTCAGCAAAACTTGAGCCTATTATGTAATTACGGACCAATTGATAAAACCTCCTACCCTGTAAATCGAAGTCATTTATAAAACTTTTCTTAAAGTATTTTTCGGCATTCTTTCTATAAAGCTTATGCTTATCTGAAAACTCATCTTTGCGGTTCCACGCATCGATATTAGCCTCGGGCTTGCCTAGCTTTGACTCATTAAATACAACTGAATTCTTTCCTATAATCACAACATCTGGCTCTGTCTGTTGCACGGTCCATAATGTAGGCGGTTCTATTTTATCAAGAACCGATTTTAAGTCTTTGTCGAATTTGCAGGTATCAGCATCCATCCCCCAGAATAGCATTCTCTCACAATCATCCTGCAAGCCTATCAATCCATAATACTTTTTCATGTTTTTATTCAATTGTAGCGATCTAAATACATTCCAAGTCTTGATGTCTTCACTATTCTCACTACCGAATCTGGATAGTCCTTTTATGATTCCTCTGTTATAGGTTTCTCTCGGTAGGCTTGCTTTAGTCTTAAGAAGTGGGTTGTCTTTATCTATCGTTACCTGATCGCGATAATCCCTATAAACCTTAACGCCCGTCTTGCTGGTAACATACTTATCCATAGACACGTTTCTTGTTTTTCTCAGTGCCATGCGTGCCGGCATTTACCCTATATTTTAAATGAGAGAAAAAAGCTCTTATGAAAAGACTTTGATAAGGGGTGTTATTCGCTTTGTTTTGAACGTACATTTTAAGAAAAAAGTTCTTTTATTTTCGCTTCAATTTCATTTTCATTTATCAATCTTCCCTCAAAATAAGCGCTAATTTCCTTTTGGATGTCACCAATAGTGTCGCTGTCTAAATCGTTAATTATTTTCTCCCAAGTAATATTGCCTTGCATTAAATAAACGAGGAAATAGAAAATAAACATGGGAATATCTCTTGATCTTTCAGCGAAAATCTGAGGATATTGTTCTTGGAGTACAAGTAATGTGTTTAACCAGCCACCATAAGGTCTCCCTTTAAACAATTCCCAGCGCTTTTTAAAGGTCTCGACCAATTTTCGATCTACAGTTTTTCTTGGCAAACATGAATCAAAATCAGGGTCTTTAAAAACTATAAATACTGGCTGATTTAACTTAGACCAAACCTTATACCAACCATACACTTGAAAAAGATCAGCTCCTGTGTCGGGTTTGTAGAATCTTTGAGATTTATCTTTTGCTTCAATCCAAAAAATATTTCCCTTTTTTGTTCGGCAAATAACATCTGGGGCGATAACAAGTTTGCCGCCTGGCAATTCAACCGCAGGAGCTTTACCTAGTTTTTTTTCAGAATTATAATATTCGCAGGCATCCAAAAAAGGAGATGCATCCTTTACGATTTCTTTGACGAAATCCGTTGCTTTTGTCAGAGAATTGCCTTTATCAGCTTGGCCGAACTGATAATCACCATAATCATTCCTTTTGTTTAAAGTCATTTCTTTGTTTTTCCTCTCTTCCTCACATCTTTTTGATAAATTCCTCAATGCTAAGTTCTTCATGCCGCAATTCATCAAATCCTTCAAAATCATTAACAGTCGCAATTTCGACTGCTTTGAAGCCTTTATTTTCCATAACGTTATCAACAAGGAAAAAAGTTTTAATACCGCCTTTTTTGTCCAAAAGCTTTAGGGCCTTCTTACGATCGTCAATCTGTTTTCCTTCTGCAAGATGTTTACCTTTTACGTCAACGATAATCCATTTTCCGCCAATAAACGCAAGAAAATCGGGATAAAATGGAGCTGGCTTTACTTCAACGGAGTATTCAGTCTTTGGTTCATTTCTGACCCAAA
The DNA here is from genome assembly GCA_028716565.1 of Candidatus Omnitrophota bacterium. Lineage (NCBI taxonomy): Bacteria > Pseudomonadati > Candidatus Omnitrophota > Candidatus Omnitrophota bacterium. Next base: position 5,802 of record JAQUPL010000003.1, on the reverse strand, counting down.
AGCTTTTTTTCTTTTTATCCAACTCACAAAGATGTTCGAGTGCATCAGCAACCCATTTTTCTGGTGGAGAATCAAACTTTACATATGGCCTAACAGAATATTTATACCCTTCAACGATAATTCCTTTTTGTTGCAGGTGTGAAGACATCGGCTGATGAGATGGAATTAAATTCATCGTTAATCCATCTCGTTTACGCACTGTAATTATCTCGTCCATAAAAATATTCTTCACGTTCTTCTTCTGGAAATTGAATTGACCTTTGAACATAATTTCGAATGATTTTTTTCCATAAAACCAAATAATGCTTTTCTTTAATGCCTTGAGTGCACGCTTATAATCAATACCGTAAGCGGTATCAACCTGTATTCCAGAGTTGGTTATTGCTTCGATCAGTTTCTTTGCCGTGTTAAAAGAATTATTTCCTATAAATGATCCCGTTTGCTCAATAAAATCTAATGCCCAATGCGCAATATCAGTTTTTGCTAAAGCTATTGTTCGTCGAGTTGTCTTCGGTTTGTCTCCTTGCAATGTAATTTCATCTGCTGTAATCTCGGCATAATCTACCATCGCCAAAACTTCTGGCTTCAAAACTTTTTCGCCCTTTAAAACTACACACACTTCGTCTATAAACGCCGCAATGCTGAGTGATTTATCTTTTAATGCGTCCTCAAAACTTTTTCCAGTAGCGATTGGCTTGATTTGTAAAATTGGGATTTCGTAGTCATCGATAATCTTTCGATTAACTTTGTTTTCTCGGTCTTCCTCCTCAGTTGGTATTTCTATGGTTAATGTTGACAACTGAAGATTCTGCCTTATTTCATTAACGATCTGGTCGAACCGATGACCACGTTCACAAATCACATGTAAAATTTCGCTCTGCTCTTTCAAATCATGTCCTAAAACATCAAATTCTCGCTTTTCTTTATAAAGCCGCAACCCGCGACCGATAAGTTGAGCTGCTACAAGTCCAACTTTTTGAACAGTATCGCCCAAAACTACAATCGTATAAAAATTGTCATAATCAACACCTTCAGTAAATATGCGAACTTGATTAACAATCTCCGTTTCGTTGTCATCAAGCGACTGGTAATCTGCCAAAACCTCTTCTTGGCTTTTGTTTTCGCTATGAATGGTAAAAACTGATTTTGCTATTCGCGTTAATTTTTCAATTAGCTCCGTTTTTTTCTTGGGCATATATTGTCTAACAATTTTAGCGATATCCGTTCCTTCTCTGTTAACTTGCTCTAATACATCTTCGATCTCGTTTCCTGTTGAAGCCGGCCAGTTTCGGAGATAAATATCAATTGCATCCGCATGCTTGATTGATCTCGCCCTGGTAAGCAACATTGCTTTTTTCACTGGAGCATTTACAGCCGAAAGCGCCTCGTATTTAAGCAAGTGTATTAACATGCCCCACACCAACTTTTGCTTATCACTATCAGTTACTATATCCGGCGTTTTATCGTCGCCTGTTCCGCAACCGACGGCAAAAATTCTCTTGCCGTATCTCTCATTGATGTATCTCTGCATTGGATACTTGTAGAGATTATCTTGCCCAAAACTTTCGCTTCCACCTTTTTCAAGCGATGTTGCGGTAAATTCAAGCACTATCCCCGGCAAAAACTCAAAAATGGCTTCTGTAGTTTGCTTTTGTTGATAGTGATGTGCTTCGTCGGAAATAATAACCGGCCGGCGTTCGCGCAAAAATTCTACAAACGAAATGGTATGATTTCCACTCTTATCACGCCACAACGAATCCTCAAGCGGACGGCGCACATACGGAGTGCCTTTCATTGTATCTTCGCCATCCTTTTGCCCTGACGAAGCGGTTTTGTCATAAAACTTCTGCATATTAAACACATAGAATGAAATGTCGCGATCTTCCTCGTAGTTGCAGGTTTTGTCCCGATATGAATTGCCACTTACTAAGTTGTAGGTTAAATTCCAGCCGTCCCCAAAAATACTTTTCACCGCGCGAGGGGTAAAGTTTTCGATCGTCTTATCAAATAAAATTGTGTTTGGGGTCAAAATGAGAAAATCCTTAAATCCTTTGTGATACAAATCCAAAATTATTGCGCCCATAAGAAGCGTTTTGCCGGATCCGGTTGCCATTTCAAAGCCAACTTTATGCCATTCTACAAGTTTGCCTTCATTATTTTTCTCTTGTTGAAGAGTCTTTTGTTTTAAGCTCCGGCTGTCAAAGCCATTTTTCCAAAAAAGCTGAAATGCGCTCAATGCTTCTATTTGATAAGGACGTAGGGCGAACTTGAGCAAGTGCTGTATTTTATCGTAATTTTCAATTGTTTTTGGCGACGGCGAACCAATAGCGATTTTGTATTGCTGATCCTGACTTACTAAGTCATAAAATGTTTGCGATTTAGTTTTCATAGCAAATTGTATTCTCTCAAAATTGCTGCCGGTATTTTCTTTATCAAAATACGCTCGTCAAGCGACGCCGGAGGCACAGAAACTGCAACATTGGTAAAAATTGTTAAATGCTTGAATTTCTCCTTAGCCAACTCAATAACAATTGTTTCGTATAAATCTTCCGTTAATGTCTCAATTTTACTTGAAGCAAAGGCAAGGGCAAAGTTATAACGGGCCGATTGATGTTTGCCTAGATGCATATTTTCATTTTTCAGCCAATCTGCTTTCACGGGTCTATATTGAAAATGCAAAAAGATAGCTTCCGCCATTTCCCCTGACTTCAGAGCCCAGTTCATGTCATGTTCGTGTATTACACTTTCCCCGAGCTGATAGTACTTAAAACCACCTTGGCCTTTCCAATTTATATCTTTGCTAATCCCAGTCTGATCTTTTCCATTAACAACTCTTAAAAGACGAGGAATGATTAACTCTTCTGCTTGTCTGCCAATTTCTACAGTTATCCAGCGCCGGCCAAGTTTATGCGCTACCGCTGCGGTTGTTCCAGAGCCGGCAAAAATATCTAATACTAAATCATCCTTACACGTTACTAACTCTAATAAACGCTGAATCAATTTCTCTGGTTTTTTGTTTTGCTGAAACTCAACATCGCCTTCTCCCGAAATACCTTGCCACAAATCATCTGTAAATATATTACTGACTAACTCTAGTTTTGCTGGAACTTTTGCTAAATCGCCTTTCTCGTCTTCAATTTCAGCAATTTCGGCAACCTCTTTCAAAAATAAAACACCTTCTTTATTATAAACATAATACTTTGTTGGAATATCAGCATACTTTCCTTTGTTCGGCACATGAATGTATGAATAGAGGCCACTGTCAGGTATGAGTTTTTTTATCTGTTTTTCGATCCCACCGGAGAGAGTTGCTGTCCTGAAGATTTTATCAAAATTCTTTAAGTAGCAGGCAACGTTCTTTTCTCCATTAGAAATTCTTTTAATTTTATAATTCGTATGTTTTTTTATTTTTATTACATTCCCACTTTTAGTTTTCAATTCATTAACGACTTTTCCTTGTTTCCCTTCATCTACAAAAAGTAAGCTATACTGTTCAGCTGTTTTTGATGATTCATCAATAATTTCTTTAATGATTTTATTTTTATAAACTTTTGGCTTCTGCGGTCCACGATAACAAAGTAGGTATTGAGAGACGTCAAAAATCATGCTTCCAGTCGCTACGCCGGATGGGGCCTTTGCTTTCATTGCAACCGTCGTGATGTAATTTTCTCTACCGAAAATTTCATCCATTATAACTTTAAGATAATGCAATTCGTCGTTGTCGATATTTACGAAGATGACCCCGTCTTTTTTCATCAACTTGCGCAAAAGATATAAACGGTCCCTCATCATTGTTAACCATTCAGAATGTCGAAGGTTATCATCATAATACTTAAAAGCGTTGCCGGTATTAAATGGCGGATCAATATAAATACACTTCACTTTTTCTTTGTCCGGCCGGCCCTTAAACATTTCAACTAAACTCCGAAGGACTAAAAGGTTATCGCCTTTTATAAGCACATTCTCGCTCTTTACATCACCGTAGTGTTTTTGAAACTTTAAAATGCGTGGTTCGGCAACGCGGATGTCATTTCTTGCCACCCAAACTGGCCGAACACCTTTCCCTTCTTTTTCGTCAATCTCGTAATAGAGCGAAAGGCTCTTATTTATCCAATCAAGGCGTAACGCACCTTTATAATTTCTATCGTTTTCCATATCCGATTTTGCCTTTCAAAAACTTTTCAACATGATACTGCTAAATTTTATTCGGTTTGATTTTCTATGGCCCTATTCAAGATGCCTAAACACTTATCAATGTCAGGAAGTACGTTTTTCCCCAAGCCGATAACTCCATCTAATTGTTTTAACTTTTCATTTTCTAATTCATTTGATTTATCTACCTTTGATTTTTCAATATTCGCCATGCGCGCCGTAATCATAAGGTCTATTTTATTATTTATAAGTTCGAATTCTCCATAGGTATAGTTTAATTTTTTCATTAACTCTATATCTTTTGAATAATCAGCTATTTCACCCCATAATTTGTCCCTGGTTATTGTTTTTAATTTATAAAAAGGCACCCACCTTTTCTCGATTAAGTCATTTATGTGCTTTTTATTCATTTCTAGTTCCATCTTATAAAGTTGGTATATATATTTTGTATTCTTCCCTTGTAATTTTTGCGTTTCTTTTTTATCAAACATAATGCCTATTTGGTATATTAAAAAAGCACCCAAAAAACCTATGAGTGTTCCGCCTATAGCGATGTATAAGCTTTGCTTGTCAAATATTGTCCGATCCAAGCATAGTATGATTACAAGAGTAATGATTATTGTTCCTGAAATTTTTCCCATAATTCTTTTCTCTAACGTTTGAACTCAGTGGCTAGCCCTTGATGAAGGATGGCTGGCGCAGTTCGCTGGAGTGAAATGTTAGCTATTTTTCTTATATTTACAAGGGCGCTCTTCTTTTCCATCTATAATTGTATAACCGCACTCAAAATCAATAAATTCATGATCTACATCTCCGTATTCAGTGACTTCATCGTGATATGCTCGAGATACCATGGGTGCTTTACAATGAGGGCAAAAGTATTCACTTGCCATATTTTGAATTTCTTCGAGTTGTTCTTTTAACTTCTTAAAATCTTCTTGAGTATTTTGAAGCTCTTTTTCTTTCTTCTGAATAATCTCTTTATTGTTTACTTGATCCTTCGATAGACGGTCTAATTCTTCCTGCAAAAGGTGAATACGATTGGATAGGGTTTCTGCTAATGCATCGGGTGCAGTTTCTTGAATTAAGGCAATCTTATCTTTAAGGAAAGTGTTTTTTTCTTTTAGTAGTTCGATTGTGGCATCTTTTTGGCTAACTAAGATGCGATATAGAATAAATAACGCTATAATAAAAGAGGCGATTGAGGCTATTTGAGTGAAAAAAATAATTTCATTTGTCATGTTGTTATTCAGCTAACATATAATATACGAATTCGATTTTTGTAGGTTTTTGTACTGCCCTAGGTTGAGTCTACCACCCGCGCTGTCAGTTTTCAAGCGTAATTCCTCTGGCTGATGTGGAGTGAAAATTAGGTCAATGTGGCCTAATTGTGGGTAATTAAGACCCGCGGCACCCTACTCGCCTTGTGCCCAAACCGTGCCTATCCGGTACTAAAATTGGCTAATATTCGCTAAAGGTGGGAAAAAGAAAAAGCCCCGCAACATAGTTACGGGGCGCAAGTTATGGCGGGCCCGACGAGATTTGAACTCGCGGTCTTCAGATCGACAATCTGACGTGCTAGACCAGACTGCACCACGGGCCCGTCGCAACACTTCTTGTCAAAAAATGGGGTGTTGCTCCCGTGGGGAA